>CAXUIR010000050.1:3622-11242 GCA_964251005.1 uncultured Acetobacteraceae bacterium
ACCAGTACGGTCACGCCGGGCCCGACTGCTTCGCGGGCGCCGGCGATCATGTCGGTGGCCGCCGCGCGGTCGTTATGCTGCCGCGTGCCGTAGCGATCGGCGACGGCGCGCGCGTAGGGCGTCTCGTCTTCCGCGCCGTCGAAGCCGATGGTGAAGGTGTCGAGCCCGGTGGGGCGCAACGGGGCGGCCGCGGCCACGACGGCGCTGCTGTCCACGCCGCCGGAGAGAAAGGCGCCGAGCGGCACGTCGGCCACCAGGCAGCCGGCGACGGCCTGGGTGAGTTTTTTCCGCAGCAGCGGGATGGCGTCGGCCTCGTTGCACGCCCTGGCGGTGGACGGCGGCGACCAGTAGCGGGCGATCCGCGCCGGCCTGCCGCTTCGGTCCAGCAGCAGCGTGTGCGCGGCCGGCAGCTTGTGGACGCCGTCGAAGATCGTTCCGGGTTCCGGCACGTAGCCGTAGGTGAAGAAGTCGTCCACTGCCGCGGGGCGAATGCGGCGCGAGACGCCGGGGTAGGCGGCGAGTGCGGCCAGCTCGGAGGCGAACACGAACGTTCCGCCCACATGAGTATAGTAGAACGGCTTCTCGCCGGTGCGGTCGCGGGCGCAGAACAGCACCTGCCGCGTGTCATCCCACAGCGCAAAGGCGAACTGGCCGGACAGGCGGGTGACGCAGTCCGCTCCCCATTCTTCCCAGGCGTGCACGATGGCTTCGGTGTCGCAGCGGTTGCGGAAGACGTGGCCGCACGCCGCCAGCTCGGCGCGGATCGTTTCGAAGTTGAAGATTTCGCCGTTGAACACGATGGCGACGCTGTGGTCCTCGTTGAACATCGGCTGGTGGCCGCCGGCCGGGTCGATGATGGCGAGCCTGCGGTGGCCGAGTGCGATGCCGGGTGCGAAGTGATATCCCTCGCCGTCCGGGCCGCGATGGGCGATCGCGTCGGTCATCGCCCTGATGCAGGCGGGTTCGACGGGCGCGGTGCTCGTCGTGTGGAACAATCCGGCGATGCCGCACATGAGGCGTGTCCGTGTCAGGAGGGAGATCGTAGCCGCCCGGCAGATGCGAGCCATAGCCGGGCAGGGTTAAAATTGAGGCGCTACAGATGCCGGTCTAAAATATCCAACTTGTTAATCAGAACTGTGTTGCAACATCCATGGCACAGTGATAATGATTTCGCAACGGCCAAGCCTGTCGGCGGCGTGAGGAGTGGGTGATGCAGGTTCGTGGGGTAGCTCTGGCGGCGATGGTCGCGTCCGTGACGTCCGGCGGGATGGCGCAGGCCGCGTCCAGCCAAACGATCACCTTTGCGCAGGTGAACGACACCGCCACCAGCGACGGCCTGACCCTCACCAACAACGGCGTAAACTCTGCGACGCTGAACACCAGCGTCGCCAGCGGCGACGTGGTGAACTTCACCTACGAGAACGTGGCCAACCTGCCGAGCTACCTGACAGGCCAGCTCTCCGCCGTCGAGCTCATCAACAACGGCGCCGGCGTCACCACCACCGCGCAGGCAAGCGGCGGCAATGGCGGCTACGACGTGCAGGCCTTCAACAGCCCCTTCACCATCAGCTACCTGCTGGCCGGCCGCGCTGCGGGCCAGAACAACCTGCTGACAGTGACCATCACGCCGAAATCGGCAAGTGGAAATGGCATGACGATCATCGGACCGGATGGTGGCCAGAGCTTCAGCTCCAGCGCAACCAACCAGCCAAATGCGTCGTACACCGAAACTTTCAGCTCCGACTTCCTGAAGTTCCAGGCCAACTCCACCCTGACCGCAGGCTGGGTCTCCTCGGCACTCAACCCCGACCTCGAGATCGATCCGGACGGGCTGCTGAGCGACTTCACCGCGGACATCGTGGCCACTTTCTCCTCCAACCCGCCGCCGGCTTACATCCCTGAGCCTGGCACGTTCGCGTTGCTCGGCGCTGGGGTCGCGGGTCTGACGATGGTGTCCCGCCGCCGGAGAGCCTAAAGCAGGCAAGACTTTGTTCCCTGGCCTCTCGCTGCCGGAAAGCTCCGCGACAGCCGAGACAAAAGTCTTTTGCTTCTTTTCTCCAGAAAAGAAGGCCTTGCTTTCTTTGCCTGCATGTATGCCGCGTGCCGAGCAATAGACCCAGCATGCACGTCCAGACCCGCCGTTTGCTGACCGCACTCCTCTGCCTGTCCGCCGCAGAAACTGCCGTCGCCCGAACCCTGGAAGTAGGCCCCGGCAAGGCCTACGCGAAACCCTCCGCCGCGGTGGCGGCATCCGGCGACGGCGACCGCATCCTGATCTCGCCCGGCCAGTATTTCGACTGCGCCGTGGTCGCCGCCAGCCACCTCTCGATCGAAGGGGTGGGCGACGCCGCCGGCGTGGTGCTGACCGACAAGACCTGCCAGGGCAAGGCGCTGCTGGTCATCGGAGGCAGTGACGACACCGTCCGCAACCTCACCGTCACCCGCGCGCGCGTGGCAGACGGCAACGGCGCCGGCATCCGCGCGGAGGGCGGCAATCTGACCATCGAGGGCGTGCGCTTCGTCAACAACCAGGACGGCATACTCACCGCCGCCAAGCCGGACATGGTGCTGACGGTCCGGCACAGCGTCTTCGAGAAGAACGGCGTCTGCGGCGACTACTGCGCCCACGCGATCTACGCCGGCCAGATCGCCAGCCTGGTCGTTCAGGATAGCGTCTTCCGCGACACGCGCGAGGGCCATGACATCAAGTCGCGCGCCGCCCGCACCGAGGTCGACGGCTGCGACATCCAGGACGGGCCGGCCGGCACGGCCAGCTACCTGATCGAGGCGCCGAACGGCGGCACGCTGATCGTGCGCGGCAACACGCTGGAGAAAGGACCCAACTCCGGCAACCATTCAGCTGCGATATCGATCGGCGCGGAGGGCGTCGAGCAGCCGACCGGAGAGATCACCGTCGAAGGCAACCACTTCACCAACGACGGCGACTACCGCACCGCGTTCGTCAGCAACGTGACCGCGACCGAGGCGACGCTGCGGCACAACGTGCTGAAGGGGGCTGTGCAGGCGCTGAAAGGCGACGGCAGCTCGAAGTAGAGCAGGCGGTTTTTTTGGAAACAGGGCGGGTTAACGTTTCGGAGCGAACACTCCCTCCGAGAGGAAGGCTGCCCTTCGGCGCGCAACTCTTCGTTTGGCCGTCCGGCGTGTACTAGGCCAAGCCGCGAGCCTTGGAGCGGAAGGCTGATACCAGCACGCATGAGGCTGATACATAGAAAGCAAGCAGTCCTTTTTTGAAAAAAAGGACCAAAAAACTTTTGCTCTCTACGCCTGCATTGAGGAGAGGGATACTCATGCAGGGACACATGCTGGCAGAACCAGGCCTTGCCGTGGCGACTGCGTTGCTCTCGGCCTACGACCAACGGGCCCGGAGATTGACCGTTCCGAAGCAAGCAAGACCTTCTTTTTAAAAAAAAGAAGCAAAACTTTTGTCTCCGTTGTCGCGAACCTATCCGGAGAGCGCGCGACAGCGGAGTCAAAAGTTTTTTGGTCCTTTTTTTCAAAAAAGGACTGCTTGCTTTCTGTCAGTCAGCATCAAGGCCGGCTGGTATAAGAGTTTCGAGCCGGCGTGTAGGGTTAGTGGTGGTAGACGGGGATTGTTTGCGGCGTCGTCCTGGCAAATCCCGTCTTCTCGGCATGGGCCAGAAAGAATTCAGCACCAAGGATCACCAAGAGGCTTCCTGGTTTTTGCGCGGCTGTGCGCTCGAGAAACACCGAAACCACTCTTCTTGGTGCTGTTGATGTTCTTCGTGCTTTTGGTGGTGACTCTCGCTTGCGCACACTCCCACTAGAACAAGGTGCCTCAACCCGGCCCTCCAACGAGAGCAAAAGTTTCGGTTCTGTTAAAAAGAACTACTTGCTATCATTACGAGCAGTCTCGAAATGAAAACTCTACGTTTCTTTTTTGCAAAAAGAAGACCTTCCTTGCCGTGCGAACGTCAACCTTAGCGCGGACTGGTGTGACAGCGAAGAAAGCCGAACGCTGCAGCCGCTTTGCAATAATACTTTCAGCGCCAATGGTGCTTGCTTCGAAATCTTTTTGCCGAACCATGGAACTTTTGTCTCCGTTGTCGCGCGCCCGCCGGGAACAGCCGCGACAACCGCGATAAATGCTTGCTTCTTGTTCTCAAACGGAAGGTTTTGCTTTCATAACGTAAACGTTACAGACTTTGGGCCTCCAACTTAACACATTAGAAGCTTCTCTCTCACAAACTGAGAGCCCGAACGGCTTTCAGGAAGATGCCCGTGACAAAGTCGCCGAAGTTGAAGCTCGCCGCCGCCCCCGTGCCATCGGCAACCCTCACACCGCCGGTGGTGGCCTTCGAGTTGAGCACCGGAACCGTGCTGACGGTGGGCGCCGGCATGGAGTTCGCAAGCCTGGGCGCGGCCTGCCGCGCGGCGGTCGCCGGCGACACCATCGCTGTGCGAGCCGGCACCTACGTCAATGATTTCGCCACCGTAAGGTGCGACCTCAAGATCTTCTCCATAGGCGGCACGGTCAACGAGGTGGCCACCTTGCCGCCGCCCAACGACAAGGGGCTGCTGACGGTGGACGCCAACCTGTCCATCCAGGGCTTCAGCTTCACCGGCGGCTCGGACGGCTCGCCGGACGGCAACGTCGCCGGCATCCGTCTGGAGAGCGGCAACCTCAACGTCAACTACTGCTACTTCCACGACATGCAGGAAGGCCTGCTGGCGGACCCGGACCCTACCGCCACCGTGGTGATCAACCACAGCGACTTTGCCAACAACGGCACCGGCGACGGCTACACGCACAACATCTACGTGGGCTCCGTCGCCTCCGCGCTGATCGAGAACAGCACGTTCACCGGCGCCAACGTCGGCCACGAGATCAAGTCGCGCGCGATGACGACCACGATCACCAACAACACGATCGTCGACGGTCCGACCGGCACCGCCAGCTACGACATCGACATCCCCAACGGCGGCGTCGCGGTGATCAGCAACAACCTGATCGAGAAGGGACCAGACGCGTCGAACTGGCCGGCAATTCATTACGGTGGCGAGACGCAGTACGCCTACGCCAACAACTCGCTCAGCATCACCGGCAACACCATCCTCAACGACCTCGGTGCCAACGCCATCGGCGTGCTCAACCAGTCCGCCGTCAACGGGCTGACGGTCTCCGCCCAGATCAGCAAGAACTACTTCTACGGCTTCGACCCGACGAGGCTGGTGATGGGCGCCGGCACGCTCAGCAACAACACTAATCTGGCCATCGAGCCTACCTACGTCGTCACCAACCCGTCCCTGGCCGTGCCGCTCGACACCATCGCGCCCGGCCCGGCGCTGCTCAACCTGGTCAACGGCGGCAACGCGGTCAGCGGCGGCACCGCCAAGCTGACGGTGAACGACACGGCGGGATACAACACCATCACCGGCGGTGCCGGCGGCATCATAGTCACCGCGTCGGCCGGCTGGGACAGCATTCTCACCCAGGCGGGCGCGGCCGACGTGATCACGCTCAGCGGCCGCGGCAGCGTGCTCAACAGCGCGGGTGCCGACCGGATCAACGCGTCCGGCTACTACGAGGCGATCACCGCGACCGGCGCGGCCACCATCACCGGTGCCGGCTTCAATACCTACATGCTGGACGGCGCCGGCGAGAGTCTGACCACCAGCGCCAGCGGCAACGTCAGCGTCACCTCTGCAGGCGTCGCCCAGCTCACCGATTTGGGCGGCGACCAGGCGCTGACCGTGGCCGCCGGCGGGCCGCTGGCGCTGAGCGACCAGGCAAACACGCCGCAGGGCGGTGCCAGCACCGCCACCATCCAGTCCGGCGCGGTCACCGGCCAGGTCGGCAACTCCGGGCTGATCAGCCTGACCACGGGTGTTGCCGGCGCCGCAGTGATGGCCGGCACCGGCCAGGTCAGCATCACCGGCGGCGCCGGCGCGGACACGCTGTTCGGCGGATCCGGCTCGGACAGCTTCAGCCTTGGCGGCGGCGCCGACCGGGTCAGCTTCGGCAGCGGCGCCGCCTCGGTCACCGGCGGCACCGGCGCGGACACCTACGTGTTCACTTCCGGCGAGGCAGGCACGGTCACCATCACCGGCTTCAAGCAGGGCACCGACCAGCTCAAATATAACGGGTTCGTCGGGCCGGCGGTGTCCAGCGGCACGATCGTCGGCGGCAACACCCTGCTGACGCTGTCGGACGGCACCACGGTGGACCTGGTCGGCGTGGCGCTGCCCGGCTACAGCGCGGCACCCGGCGCGCCTCCATCGAACACCGGCACCTCGTCCGGCACCTCGTCCGGCGCGTCGTCCGCCTCCGGCAACGGCACGCTGGTGCTGACCACCGGCGGCAGCACGATCTCGCCTGCCGCCGCGTCCACCGTCGTCGACCTGGCCGGCTACAACACCATCGCCGGCGGCGCCGGCGGCTTCACGGCGAGCGTGGCGGCCAACGACCTGCTGACCACCGCGCAGGGTGCCACCGACCAGCTGAACCTCTCGCGCTGGGACACGCTGACCGGCGCGGGCAACGACCAGGTTGCGGTGTCGGCCTACGGCAACGTCATCAGCGAGGCGGGTGCGGCCAGCGTGACGATTGCCGGCACCGGCAACGTCGTGCAAGGCGGGGCGGGGTTGCTGACCGTCTCCGACCAGGTGGGCGGGGACACCATCGGCGGCGGCGCCGGCGGCGTGGCGGCCAGCCTGGCCGGCACCTACGACAGCGTCACCACGCAGGCGGGTGCGGCGGACACCGTCAGCCTGGCCGGGCAGAGCACGCTGATCAGCAACGGCACCGACCAGATTTCCGTGCAGGGCCTCTACAACCAGGTGAGCGTGACCGGTGCGGCCGGCATCACCGCTGCCGCCGGCTCGTGGGCGTCGTTCGAGCTGGACGGTGCGGACAGCCTCACCAGTGCGGGCGGCGGGGCGGTGACGGTCGGCAGTGCCGGCTCCGTGTCCTTCGCCTCGGCCGACGGCAACGATTTCAGCATCGTCAAGCAGGCCGGCGGCGTCGTCTCGGCCAGCGAGAGCCTGCCGGGCGGCGTGGCCAGCCTCACCGTATCGGGCGGGGCGGCGCCCCTCTCGGCTGCCGCCGGCTACTACGCTGGGCTGTCTGCCCCGCTGGGGGTTCTGCCACGCTGGGCAGCGGCGACAGCGTCAGCGCAGGGTCCGGCAACGTCACGCTGACCGGCGGCGCCGGCCAGGACAGCTTCGCCGGCGGCGCGGGCAACGCGCTGATCACGCTGGGCAACAACGACACGGTGAGCCTCGGCGCCGGCATGCTGACCGTGCAGGGCGGTGCGGCCGACCTTTTCGTGGTGCCGCAGGACTCTGCCGGCAGCCTCACGGTGACGAACTGGTCGGCGCAGGACGGCTTCGCGACACCCGGGCTGGCAAGCACCGTGTTCAGCAACGAGCAGGTCGTCGGCGGCAATCTTTGGCTCACCACCGACGGCGGCGCGCAAGTGGAGCTGGTTGGGGTGACGCACATGTAGAAAGCAAGCGGTTCTTTTTGAAAAAAAACCAAAAAACTTTTGCTCCCTGTCGTGTCCTCGCCGGCGAGCGCGCGACAGCGGAGACAGAAGTTTTTTGCTTCTTTTTTTCAAAAAAGAAGGCCTTCGCTTGCGT
>CAXUIR010000051.1:0-11172 GCA_964251005.1 uncultured Acetobacteraceae bacterium
TTGGATGCGGCGTTCAGGCGCGCCCAGCTCGCGCACCAGGCGGGCGCGCCAGGCAGCGCCGATCACCACGATGCTGTCCGCGCCGGCGATGACGGCGCGCAGCCAGCGTTGCGCCCGGGGGGGAAGGGCAGCGTGGAAGTCGAAGAAATCCGCGCCGTGCAGGTGCAGGATGACCGGCACGCCCAGCGCGCGCGCCAGCAGGCACAGCAGGCACTTGCGCAGCGCACTGCCGCGCGTGGTCATGTGCACGTGTGCGCAGGCGATCCTTCCGGTAAGGCCGGTGCCGAGAAGTATGGCGAGCGCAACGCCAAAACGTAGCGCCGCGGAGAGGGCGCGGCCGGTACCCCTTGTGTCGACGACGCGCACCGGCAGGGCTTCCGGATCAGCGGACCATTCCGTTATGAGATAGCGCATCAGCATGCCGACACCACCGGAGACGTGGTCGAGCCCGCCGCCAATGAATATCAAAACTGGCTTGTTACGGCCAAGTTGCACGTTAAGGTTCCTACGATACCGTACAAAACGCATCCTACGGTTGAGTAACAAAGGAAGAAAGCCTTCTTTTTGAAAAAAGAAGCAAGAACTTTTGCTCTCCTGGTTTTGGCCATGACGATGCCGGTCGGATCGTCCGCACGGGACGCTTGGCTCTGGCCGTTCGCCTCGGACTCGCCCTGGAACCTACCGATCGGCAGTGGGGCTCGGTTCTCGGCCTTGAACTCCCCGGCGGCGCAGGACCTGCTGGCGGGAGGCGCCCTGATCCACGCGGGACAATGGGGCATGCCGCTGTATCGCGCCGCATCCGGCGACCCCTGGGTGAGCGTGTGGGACGAGGAGAACCGCCGCTCCTTCCACGTGCAGGTGCCGCGCGATGCACGGCCGGACCCGATGGGCGACGGGCACCTCTTCATAGGTGACCCAGACGGGCGCTTCGTGCTGGAGATGTACCGCGCGCGACGCCTGCCGGACGGCGGGTTCGTCGCACGCCGCGCCTTCCGCGTGGACCTGCACGGCCCGGGCATGTTCCTGCACGACGGACGCTTTCCCGGCGTGCGCGCGATGGACGCCAGCGGCATGGGCGGCGTGCTGCGCGCCTGGGAACTGCGCGCCGGCCATCTCAGTCACGCGCTGACCTTCCTGCTCCCGTATACGCGCCTGAAGCACGGGCCGGTGTGGCCGTCTTCACGAGAGGATTACTGGGGATTCCGCGACTACACCGGCCACGTGCCGATCGGCACCCTGGTGGCCATACCGCGATGGGTGAAGCTCGACGCAATGAGTTTGTCGGCCGCCGGGCTGACGTTGGCACACGCGCTGCAGGACTACGGTGCCTATTGCGACGACAGCGTTGGCACCGACGGGCTGGTGCTGACGGCGGAAGGCGCGGCCGAAGGGATGGCGGAACTGCAAGCGATGCGCCGGGACTTCCCGGTGATCAGGGCAGCGCTGCGCGTGGTGGAGAACAACACGGTGGCGTCGTTGGGCGGTGGCGGCGTACCGCTCGTGGCGCTGGCGCCGGGGATTGATCGGTGACGCAGCGGCGGTGAGTGTTCAATCGGTGAAACGCGGCAAGGAAGCGAAGCAAGAAAGGCCCTCTTTTTTGAAAAAAGAAGCAAAAAACTTTTGGTCAGGCTGTCGCGGACTCTCCTGCAGCGGGCACCACAGGAGCAAAAGTTTTTTGGTTCTTTTTTCAAAAAAGAACCGCTTGCTTTACCGGCAAACGCTCAGACGTCGATGCTCCCTCACTCAATACGTCAACGCCGCCTTGTGTTTCTCGATGAAGGCAGCCCACCTGATGGGTTGCCGTCCGGTGATGTCCGGAAAGGTGTCGAACGTGTCGTCGGCGCCGGGGATCGTGCCTGCGGCGTAGCGCTTCCAGTGGTCGTAGACGCAGGACATGTAGGCCATCTCGGCGCCTGCCTCGATCATCGACTGGAGGAACACCTCGGGCGCGAGCGGCTCGTAGCGGAATGGCTTGCCGACGATCGACGTCATCAGCTCGGCAAGTTCCGCGAAGGTGACTGCGTCGTAGCCGAGCCGGTACGTCTTGCCGGCGTGCAACTCTGGGTGGGCCAGCGCCAGAGCGGCGACCTGCGCCACGTCGTCCACGTCCACCCAGCTGAGGCGCGCGCCGGCCACGAAGGCGGTGACGACCCCGTTGTTGATCGCCGGCTTGCCGCCGTAGCTGAGCACGTTCTGCATGAACGTTTCCGGCCGCAAATGCGTGTAGGAGAAACCGCACCACTGGACGTAGCGCTCCACCAGCTGGTGCCACGCCCAGTGTGCGACGGTGGTGTCGTCGCGCCCGCAAGCGCCGAGGTGGACGACGTGTTGCACGCCCGCTTTTTTCGCGTTGTCCAGCAGAGCCTTGCTCTGGCGCAGCATGTCCACGGTGTAGCCGGTGACGACGAAGAGTCGGTCGATGCCTTGCAGCGCGGGGAAGTGGGTGGCCTCGTCGTCGAGGTCGAGGATGACGTGCGGGATGCCACGGGCTGCGAACGGTTCGGCTTTCGACGCAGAGCGCACTGCGGCGACGACCTGCACGTCCTTTTCAGGCAGCAGGCGGTCGATCGTGCGGCTGCCAACCTGGCCGGTGGCGCCTGTCACCAGGATTCTTGGAAGCTGTGTCGTCATGGAGCGTCTGTCCTTCGCGTGTCTGGCGACGCGCGGCCAATATGTGCGAGCGCGTGGTCACGTGCAGGAAGGCAAGGCCTTCTTTTCTGAAGAAAAGAAGCAAAAGACTTTTGGTCCTGCTGTCGCGGAACCTCCCTCGGCGTGTACTCCAGGGAACAAAAGTTTTTTGGTTCTTTTTTCAAAAAAGAACCGCTTGACTTGCCTTTAGCCCGCGTGACGACCGCACACGCGTTTCCGACTACAACGGCGACAGCGCTCGCAAAAGCTTTTTGCTTCTTTTTCTCGAGAAAGAAGACGCTTGCTTGCTTTCTACTTCGGCTCCGCCGCCACTGCCGCCCCTGCCCCGCCGCGCACGTCGTGCGCGCCGAACAGCGTATCGCCTTTCTCCGGCCGGGCGTTCAGCGGTAGGAACTCGCTCTCTCCCGGTGAGCCCGCGCCGGCGATCGTCGGCCCGCCCACAAGGATCGCCTCGTCCACCCCCCAGTATTCTAGATTCTTGAACTTGTAGCCGCGTTGCTCGAGAAGCGTGCGCGTGTCAGGCGAGAGCGCACCGCGTTCGATCTGCACCACGTCCGGCGTGCCCTGCATGTGGATGCGCGGCGCGTCGATGGCCTCCTGCACCGTCATGCCGTGGTCGATAACGTTGATGATTGACTCGAGCGTGATGGTGATGATGCGCGATCCACCGGGCGATCCGGTGACCATCACCAGCTTGCCGTTTCTCGTCACGATGCTTGGCGCCATCGAGCTCAGCGGCGTTTTGCCGGGTTCGATCTGATTGGCTTTTCCCTGCACCAGACCGAACATGTTCGGCACGCCGACTTTGCTGGTGAAGTCGTCCATTTCGTCGTTCAGCACGATGCCGGTGCCTGGCGCCATGTGGTCGGCGCCGAACCAGTTGTTCAGCGTGTAGGTGACGGAGACCGCGTTGCCGGCGGCGTCCACCACAGAGAATTGTGTTGTCTGCTTGCCCTCGCGTGCCACGGCCTGCGAGGCGTCGGGCACGGCGATGGCGCTGGTGGGCGTGGCGCGGTCCGGCTCGATCGAGCGGCGGACGTCGGCGGCGTGGGCCGGGCTGAGCAGTTCGGCAACTGGGTTGACGATGAAGTCCGGGTCGCCCAGGCGGTTGTTGCGGTCGATGAAGGCGTGGCGCATGGCTTCGGCCAGCACGTGCACTTCGGCGGCGGAATGGAAGCCCATCGCCGCCAAGTCGTAGCCCTGCAGGATCTGCAGGATCTCGCACATCGTGACACCGCCGGAGCTGGGCGGCGGGGCGGATACCACAGTGTAGCCGCGATACGGGCAGGTGACCGGCGCCATCTCGCGCACGTGGTATTTTGCAAAATCGGCCTCGGTCAGCAGGCCGCCGCCGGCGCGGTCGGCGGCAGCGATCTCGCGTCCGATCTGGCCGTGGTAGAACACGGCGTCGGGTCCCTGCAGACTGATCAGGGTCAGCGACTGCGCGAGCTCCGGCGGGGTCAGCCGGTCGCCGGGCTGCAACGGGTGGCCGTGCGGCAGGAAGATCGCCGCGGCCGCCGGGTCCTGCTTCAGCGGCGGGGTGGCCACCTGGAAGATGCCGGCGTCGCCCTGGCTCAGCGTGAAGCCGAAATTGGCCAGGTGGATGGCCGGCGCCATCAGTGCCGCGCGCGGCATGGTGCCGTAATGCACCCGCGCGTATTCCAGCCCCGCCGGCGAGCCCGGCGTGCCGACCGACGCCCAGCTGGAGGTGGACATGCCCGGCACTACGTTGCCCTGCTTGTCGAGGAACATGCCTGGCGAGGCGGCAAGCGGCGCCTTTTCGCGGAAGTCGATGAAAGTGGTGCGGCCGTCCGCCAACCGGATGGTCATGAAGCCGCCGCCGCCGAGGTTGCCGGCCTCCGGGTAGGTGACGGCCAGGGTGTAGCCCACGGTCACCGCGGCATCGATGGCGTTGCCGCCGCGCCGCAGGACGTCCGCACCCGCCTCCGAGGCGAGGTGCTGGGCGGAGACGACCATGCCGCCGCGCGAGGCCACCGGGGCAGGGTCGGCGCACCAGGCGGCAGGGGCGGCAGTGGTGATGGCCAGGGCCAGCAGGAGCTTCGGTGTGTGCATGGCAGCAAGGCTAGCCCAAGCCGGTCTTGCGGGACAGGGCGGGCGCGAGACAAAGGCAAGAAAGCAAGGCCTTCTTTTCTGAAGAAAAGAAGCAAAAGACTTTTGCTCCTGCTGTCGCGGAACTTCCCTCAGCGTGACCCAGGGGACAAATGTTTTTTGGTTCTTTTTTCAAAAAAGAACTGCTTGCTTTTGTGTCACCGGACAAGGTCACTGCGGCGCGTCACCCAGCAGCGATAGCGCCTCCGGCCGATCTTTTCCCTTGGCGGAGCGTCCGCTTTCCGCCATACAGGTCATAACGATAGAGGATCGTTCAACAAATGCCGCGCGTGCCCGATGCTGCCGTCGAACTCCGCAGCCCCGCGCAGGGCCTTTGCGCGCGCGTCGCTTGCCTGGCGGTGCTGGCCTGCCTCATGCTGGCGGCGGGCCGGGCACAGGCCGACTGCCTGATGAACCGGGTCGCGCAACTGCCGATCACGCTGTGGCGCGACAAGCTGTACGTGCCGGTCGTGGTTGACGGCACCACGGTGATGATGTTCATCGACACCGGCGCCGCCGTCACCACCGTGTCGCAAGAAGCGGCGGAAAGCCTGCATCTGCCACGGGATTTCGACAACACGGTTGACGTGTTCGGTGTCGGCGGCAAGGAAAGTCACCTCTATATCGCCCACACGCAATCGCTCATGCTGGGCTCCATAAAGGTGACCGACAAGCCGGTGCCGATTGCCGCCTTTGGCGATCCGCTGGCCGACGGATCTGCCGCCGGCGGCTTGGTCGGTGCCGACATCCTGTCGCATTTCGACCTGGACATCGACATCGGCCGCCGGCAACTCGGGCTTTGGAACGTGGCAGGCTGCAGCGAAGTCAAACCCGACTGGGACGGTGCGACCAGCTCCAGCGACATCACCGTGGCGCCGTCCCGCCACGTGGTCGTTCCCGTCAAGCTGGACGGCGTGAGCGTGGACTTACTGCTCGATACCGGCTCGCCTGGCCTGGTCGTCTCCACCAGGGCTGCGGCCCGCGCCGGTGCCACGCCGGAGATGCTGGAGGAAAGCCGTCCGTTGCGCGGCCACGGCGTGAACAACGCAGCGTTTTCCGCCTTTCTGCACATATTCCCGCGGGTGGAGGTGGCCGGCCAGGTGTTCGGCGACGCGCGCGCCGTGGTGGTGAACAGCGGGCGTGTGGACATGGGCGGCGACGGGCTGCTCGGCGTGGCGTTCCTCAAGCGTGGACGGTTCTGGGTGTCTTACGCGACGGGGCGGTTCTTCGTGGAACGGAAGTCGGTAGAGTAGAACAAGGCACTCGCTTTCGACGGGAGGCCATCCGCTCATACTCACGGTCTCAGGTTTCGACCGGCGACGCGTAAGCAAGCGTTCTTTTTTGAAAGAACCAACAAACCCTTTTCTCTTGCGCGCACGCTGCAGAATCATGCGACAGCAGGACCAGAGGACTTCTACTTCTTCTCTTCAGAGAGAAGCCTGGCCTTCGTTGCCGGATGTCGAAGTGTGAGCGTTCAGAGCCGCTGGTATTACATCATGCGTCCCGAAGTTTGGCGGCTTCAAGGTCAGGCAAGCAAAGGCTTCTTATCTGAAAAACAAGCGGCTGACTTTTTGTTCGCGATCGAGGTGCTTTCTAGGAAACGCATTCAAGAAAACAAAAATTTTCCGATATTTTTTGAAGAGTGCACGTAGCTGAAGACCTACGTTACTGTTGCATTTCAGGTCCAAAGACCACTTCGCAAACCATCTGCACATTACCGCGACGACATATCAAGTCCTTCGCCGCATCGCTGATCCAAGCACATACGTTGGCAGAACCAGGCCTGACCGTGTCGCAGGCGTAGGAGCAAAAGTTTTTTGCTTCTTTTTTTCAAAAAAGAAGGCTTCCTTCCCGGCGAAGGTCAGCCGCCACGCACGCTGTTACAGCTCTATCTCAAACCAAGCACGAAGTGTCTCAAGTGAACCGCCTGCCGTTTCATCTCACATCAGACCAGCCGCTCGACAGTCGCCAGATCCTCTTCCCCCGCGAAGTACTTGAACAATGCCGCCTCGAATACTGCTTTGCCTCCGGCGTGCTTGAACAACGTCAACGACGACCTGAACTTCGCGTCATCCGGCGTGCCGAACACGTCGAGCGCTGACCTGCCCTGCAAGCCGTTGACGAGCGCGGCGCAGGTCTCCAGCCGCGTACCGAGCACAGGGTGGGCAAGGTACGCCCGCGCCTCCGCCAACGAGGCGATCGCGTATCGACACGCCATGGCGCTGTGACCCAGTCCGGCAAGCTGCGGAAACACGAACCACATCCAATGCGTGCGCTTCCGACCATCGCGTAGTTCCGCCAACACCTGGTCCAACACCGGAGACTGCGCCGCCACGAAACGCGCTAGGTCGAACGGGTCTGTCATGCCGCGACAGAAAGGCCTGCTTTGTTGGAAAAAGCAGCAAAAACTTTCACGACGGCCGTCGCGGACACTCTCACAACGCGCACCTCAGGGAGCAAGAGTTTTTGGTTCCTTTCTCCAAAGAACCGCTTGCCTTGCCCTACTCACCCATCCCGTCCGCGCCGCTTCCCGACCCGGTGATCCCCGCGCGAGACGGCGCGTCCGCGCGCGGCTCCACCTGCCGGCTGATCGCCGCCACCTCTTCGTCCGTCGCGACACCCTCGTCGCCCGGCATCGACGGCCCGTCATCCTGCAGCGCGTTGGCCAAACCCTCCGGGTCGGTGCGCATCGCCTCGTCGAGCAAGCCGGCCGCCTTGGTCTCGTCGCCATCTGCGTAGGCGCGCTCTGCCGCCTCGGCCTGCTGACGCGCGCCGCCGTGCTTGCCGGTGTCTACTTCGTCGGAACCCTGGTTTGTGTCGGACATAATCTTGCCTGCTTTCCGTTTGCGAGGGATCAAACAGGTAGGAAAGCAAGCGGTTCTTTTTTGAAAAAAAGAACCAAAAAACTTTTGCTCTCTAGGGTGCGCGCTGCGGATAGGCTGCGACAGTGCCGGCGAGCCAGACCTGCTTTTCTGGAAGAGGCAGCAAAATCTCTAGTCCTTGCAGTCGCGAAGTTTCTGCAGCGCGCACTTACGGAAGCAAAAGTTTTTTTGGTGCTTTTTTTCAAAAAAGAACCGCTTGCTTCCCTACCAGCCTGTCCCCAGCCTCACTTACCTTCCGCTTTCACCTTCAACCGCTCCAACCAAAGCTGATGCCCGTTAAACATCCGCCGCGGCATCAGCAGCGCCTGCGCCCGCGCCGCCAGACCGTTCTGGTTCTCCTCGGTCAGCACCAAGCACCCCGAGCCGCGTGGCTCGATCAGCCAGGCGTGATACACATCCAGCAACGTCCCCGCGCCGTCCCAGGCGATGCGCTCGTGCGGCACGAACTCGCGCACTGTGGAGCTCACCGCCAAGCCGAACGTCTGCCACGTAAAGTGTACGCCCAGCGCCAGCTCCTTGGCGGCACCGTCGATCTGCACGTTCTTCGCGTTCGGGTAGTAGCTCGGCCAAGCGGACGCCCGCACCAGCCACGGCCAGACCGTCTCCGGCGCTGCGTCGATGGTGATCTGGTTGCTGACATGCGCCGCCACGCGGCCGGTGGCGTAGCGCTCCGGCCAATTAATCGGCACCTACTGGCGCAGGTCGCCGGCGCGCACGCCTGCGGCCGCGTTGTGCAGCAGCTGCAGCACCGCCTCGTCGCCCATCGTGCGCGACATCAGGCACAGCGCACCGCCCAACAGCGCAGACGCCACCGCGACGGGCCCCAGCCCCGCGTCGAGCATCTTGTGGATCGCCCGGTCGACGCCGTCGCCTGCCTGGGTCAGCTCGCCCATCAGGCCCGCGTCGGCCGCCTGGTCGTGAGCGCCCATCTGGTCGCTCCTGTTGTCGTACGTGCGTTGAGTTGTCGTCTGCATGCTGGCACCTCTGGCCGGGATGTGGGCGCGCACCGCGCCGGTTTTAACCCGTCTGTACGGAAACGCGCCCTGCTTCGAGGTCTGCTTCCAGCAGCGCCTCTTCCAGCTCCGGCTCGGCCTGCTGGGCCTGCAGCTCCCACATCCGGGCGAACACGCCGCCAAGCGCCAGCAGCTCGCGGTGACTGCCGCGCTCGGCAATGCGGCCGTCCACCAGCACGATGATCTCGTCGGCATCCACCACCGTGCTCAGCCGGTGCGCGATCACCAGCGTGGTCCGCCCGCCGGAGACCGCGCGCAACGCCGCGTCGATGTCGCGCTCGGTGCGGCTGTCCAGCGCGCTGGTCGCCTCGTCGAGGATCAGGATCCGCGGGTCCTTCAGCACGGTACGCGCGATGGCCACGCGCTGCTTCTCGCCGCCCGACAGTTTCAGGCCGCGTTCGCCAACGCGCGTGTCGTAGCCGTCCGGCATGCGCAGCACAAACTCGTGCACCTGCGCCACGCGCGCCGCGTGTTCGACCTCTTCCTGCGTTGCGTCGGGGCGGCCGTAAGCGATGTTGTAGCGGATGGTGTCGTTGAACAGCACGGTGTCCTGCGGCACCACGCCGATGGCGGCGCGCAGGCTGGCCTGGGTGTAGTCGCGGATGTCGCGGCCATCCACCTGCACGGCGCCGGAGGTCACGTCGTAGAAGCGGAACAGCAGCCGGCTGATGGTGGATTTGCCGGCACCTGTCGGCCCGACGATGGCCACCTTGTGGCCGGCCTGCACGGTAAAGCTGACACCTTTTAAAATCTCGCGCGCCGGCGTGTAGCCGAACTGCACGTCGTCGAACGTCACCGAGCACGGCGCCGCACCCCTCAGGCTACCGGCCAGCTGCACGGCGCCGGCGCTGTCCTGCACCTCCTCGTCGACATCGAGCAGGCGGAACATCTGCTCCATGTCCACCAGCCCCTGCTGGATGGTGTTGTAGGCGAAGCCGAGGAAGTTCAGCGGCACGTAGAGCTGTGCGAGGTACGTGTTGGCCAGCACGAACTTGCCCACGCTCATGTGGCCAGCCACCACGCCCTGCGCCGCCATCACCATGATCGCGGCCAGGCCCGCCGCGATGATGCCGGCCTGGCCCAGGTTGAGCATGTTCAGCGTCACCTGGCTCTTTACCGCGGCCTTTTCGTAGCCGGCGAGTGCGAGGTCGAAGCGGCGCGCCTCGTGCGCCTCGTTGCCGAAATACTTCACCGTCTCGTAGTTCAGCAGGCTATCGACCGCCTTAGACTGCGCGGCGCTGTCGTTCTCGTTCATCGTGCGGCGGAAGCGCACGCGCCAGGTGGCAAACGAGAGGGTGAAAGCGATGTAGGCGCCTACCGCGCCGAAGGTGACCAGCGCGAACCGCCAGTCGAACACCTGCCACATGATGGCGGTGACCATCAGCAACTCGATGATCGTCGGCACGATGTTGAACACCGCCAGCCGCAGCACCTGCTCGATGCCGGCGCTGCCGCGTTCGATGGCGCGCGACACGCCGCCGGTTTGGCGGTCCAAATGGAAGCGCAGGCTCAGCCGGTGCATGTGCTGGAACGTCTGCAGCGCGATGCGCCGCACGGTGCGCTGCTGCACGGCGGCAAACACCGCGTCCCGCAGCTCGCCGAACCCGGCCGAAGCCAGCCGCACCAGGCCGTAGCCGACGATCAGGCCGATAGGGATCGCCAGCACCTGTGCGGCACCGCTCTTGTGCGACAGCGCGTCCACCGCCCGGGCGTAGAGGATCGGCACGAACACGGTGGCCACCTTGGCCAGCACCAGGAAGGACATGGAGACGACCACCCGCAGCCGCGTGCGGTTGTCCCCCTTGGGCCACAGGTAGCCGAGCAGGGAGCGGATAGTCTCGGCGCTCGTCCGGGGTTGGCCCGGCAGGGCCAGGCGGTTGGAAGCCATCACACGCATGTGCCGCGATGTGGCATGGGGGGCGCAGGTTTCAAAGGTTCGCCGGGAGTTGGCATGGGGGTGTGGCTGGTTTGATGCGGCAGGTGGGCGCGGGGAGCTGCGGGTGAGCGAGTGGCATTCCTTCCTCACAGGCCGGCACGTCGCAGGAGCGCAGGATTTTGGGTCGGATAGAATGCGGCACGTGCACGCGCTGTCCCGCATGGAACTGCCGGACGGCGGAGTGGCCTTCAGGTTCTACAGTCCGGCACGTGGCAGAAGCGCAGCATCGTGGCTCTTCGAATGCGGCACGTGGCGCGTTGTTCCACGCGAAGCTGCCGGGTAGGCGAATGGCCTCGAAGTAGGAGCGCAGGATTGTGGCTGATTTGATGCGGCACGTGGACGCGCTGGCGAACGTGGAGCTGCCCGGCAACCGGCTGGCCTTCCGGTTGGGGGATGCGCAGGTAGGCTGGCTGACGCCGGAGGCCGCCGGCCTGCTGCTGCGCCACGGCTGCGCGCCGGCCGCCGGCGCCGTGCTGCTAGACCAGCCGGACCGCCTGCCTGACCTGGCCCGCGCCCTGGCCGATGCGGGCGCGTTCGCCTGGCGCGACGAGGCGTTCGACGTGCGCGCAGCACCAGACGGCCC
>CAXUIR010000052.1:0-11156 GCA_964251005.1 uncultured Acetobacteraceae bacterium
TTTGCCTCCGCTGTCGCGGACTCATCCGGAGAGCGCGCGACAGCGGAGTCAAAAGCCCTTCTTCTCGAAGAAGCGCTCGCTTGCTTAATCGCTCCCCAACTGCGCCGCCATGCCAGCCTGCAAGCGCACCTGCCGCAGCCGCGCCCCGGCGCGCGCCGGGAAGGCGGCCACCACCGCCACCGTCACCGCCGCCAGGTAGGGCATGGACTGCGTCAACAGCACCGCGCACCACAGCCAGGTTTCGGCCGTGGCGAGGTGGTGCACCCAGCCGACGGCCACCATCGCCGTCCAGCTCAGCACCAACAGGGCCAGCTCCTCGCGCGCCATCACCAGCCCCTGGATGATCGCCGGGGCGTCCTCCAGCTTCGGCGTGCGCAGGAAGGGCGCGCTGCGGACGGCGAGGCCCTTCCACACCGCCTTGCCGATGGTGTGGCTGAGTGCCAGGCCGGCGATGGCTGCACCCGCGCGGTCACGCCAGCCGCACGGCACGCGGGCGCCGTAGAGGGCGGAGATCTGCGCCAACTTGAAGAAGAACAGGCCGATCGAGGGCACCATGAACAGCACGATGGGAAACTCGAAGCGCATGGGTGCGGCGATCAAGCCGATCGACCAGACCAGGCCCATCAGCAGGAAGGCGAGGCCCAGCGCGTCGCCGACCCAGGGCAGCCAGCCGGTGATGAAGGCCCAGCGCTGGCCCGCCGTCAGCTCGCGGTTGAACGGGTTGAGCAGGGCGCCGGCGTGGCCGCGGACGATCTGCATCGCACCGTAGGCCCAGCGGAACCGCTGCTTGCGGAAGGCGGCGAAGTCGTCCGGCATGACGCCGCGGCCGAAGCTGCGCGGGGCGTAGACCGCCTCCCAGCCGGCGCGGAACAGGCGCAGGCCGAGCTCGGCGTCCTCGGTGATGGTCCACTCGGCCCAATTGCCGGCGTGGCGCAGGGCGGCGGCGCGGATGAGCGACATGGTGCCGTGCTGGATGATGGCGTTGCGCTCGTTGCGGGCGACCATGCCGAGCTGAAAGAAGCCGGCGTATTCCCAGAACATCAGCCGCTTGAAGAAGCTGCCGTCGTTGTCGTGGTAGTCCTGCGGGGATTGCACGAAGCCCACGCGCGGGTTGGCGAATTGCGGCACCATGCAGCGCAGCCAGTCGGCGTCGACCACGTAGTCGCTGTCGAGCACGCCGACGATCTCGGCGTCCGGGCTTGTCTCGTTGAGCGCGAAGTTCAGCGCGCCGGCCTTGAAGCCCGGCCAGCGACCGAGGTGGAAGAAGCGGAAGCGGGCGCCGAGGCGGGCGCAGTGTTCGGCGATGGGCTCCCACAGCCCAGGGTCCGTGGTGTTGTTGTCCACGATCAGGACTTCGAAGTCCGGGTAGTCCAGGCGGGACAGCGCGTCGAGCGTCTGGCGGACCATGTGCGGCGGTTCGTTGCAGATGGGCAGGTGGATGCTGACCTTCGGCAGGCTGACGCCGGGGGCGGCTGGGGCGATCAGTGGCTGGCGGCGGCGGACGCGGCCGAAGATGGTCTCGGCAAGCTCGAAGCTGTCCGCCATCAGCAGGAACAGCAGCAGCGCCTGGCCGGCGGCGAGGCTGCCCCAGACGATCTCGGCGAAGTGGGAGAGGTATTTGCCGGCCATGGCGAGCAGCACCATTGCGAAGACGGCGCCGAAGGCCTGCGCCAAGCCTGCGACGAGAAGCTTGCCGGGTAGGCGGATGTCCGGGCGGCGGGAGAGCAGCAGGCCGGCGATGAGTGCCGCGCCGGCGATGCTGAATCCGGCCCAGAGCGGCCAGTCGGGGGTCTCGAGGACCGAGCCGGTCATCGACCATTTGGCGTGTCGGTCGAGGTCGAGCATGCCCCAGTAGCCGGCGGCGCGGCCCTCGAAGCTGGTTTTGAAGGGTTGGTCGAAGGCTTCCATGACGTAGTAGTCCAGGCCGCGCTGCCGGGCGATCTGGAAGAACTTGCGCATGAAGGTCGCCTGGTTCACCCGGCTGGCGCGCGCGCCGCCGATGGCCACGCCGTTGGACGGCCAGCCGACCTCGCCGATGACGACGTGCTTGTTGGGGTAGGCGCGCTGCACCTGGTCCAGGCGATCCATGATGTAGCGCAGCGAGTCGTCGATCGGCAGGCCTTCCCAGTAGGGCAGCAGGTGGATGGTGATGTAGTCCACCGACGCGGCGAGCTCGGGGTGTTTCATCCAGACGTGCCAGGGCTCGGCGGTGGAGACCGGCACGTGCACGCCGGACTTTACCTGGCGGATGTAGCCGATGAGCTGGTTCACGCTCAGGTCGTCGCGCAGCAGTACCTCGTTGCCGACGATCACGCGGTCGACGTCCTGGTTGGCGTTGGCGGTCTCGATCAGGCGGGCGATTTCGGCGTCGTCGTCGCCGGTTTTGCGGCTCAGCCAGGCGCCGAGGGTGACGTGCAGCGGGGTGTCGGCGGCGAGCGCGGGGACGGCGGCCATGTCGCCCGCCACCGTGTAGGTGCGGATGCGACTGGTGATGTTGCTGGCGATCTGCAGGTCACCGCGTATCTCGGCCTGGCTGGGGATCTGGTTGGCCTCGGGCGACTCGCCGCGGTGATAGGCCGAAAAGGCGAGGCCGCCGACTTCGCCGGTGTAGTCCGGCACGGCGTGTTTCTGGTTGCCGGCGTTCCAGACGCCGAGGCTGACGAGTGCCGCGGCGGCGAGCGCCAACATGGTGCTCGGATGGAACAGTCTGGGCTTGATACGACTCTGGTGCAGGCTTTCAGTTGCGAAAGCATGGGTCGTCATGATGCGTCGTCCCCGTGATGCCGGCGTGCTGCCGGCGCGTATGGGAATTAGGCGTTGCAGTGCGGCGTGGTGCGGGCCCGATTATGGCGGAATCTGGGCAGGGTATGAGGGGCGTCGTCGAGACGGGGCGGCGTGAAACCGAATGTCAATATTTGTCACATAGGCTGGGACGGGCCGGCTTCATAGTGCCGGCCTGGTTGGAGAGATGGCGATGCAGGCGGTGACGAGTGGGCAGGGTGTGCAGGCGACGCCTCATGGTGGTTCGAGCGGGCCGGCTGCAGCGACGCCTGCGCAGCACGCCTCGCTGGTTCGCGCTGCGTTGACGTTGCCGGCCCTGTTCGACGCAACGGGCGCGCTGGTGAGCGCGCTGCCGCGCGCCTGAGCACACGGGCGCTGCGGCGTTCGGGTGCGCGTTCGGTTGGTCTGGCGAGACGTGTCGGCGAGCCAGGCTGTGACTGCCAATGACCGGGAAGGAAGGCAAGGCCTGCTTTTTTGACAAAAAGCAGCAAAATACTTTTGGTCCTGCTGTCGCGGAGGTTTCTGCAGCGCGCACCCAAGGGAACAAAAGTTTTTTGGTTTTTCAAAAAAGAACCGCTTGGCTTACTTTCGCCGGCTGGTCGCAAGGATGCCTTCGCAAACGGCTACCCAGGGTTCGCACGCTGGTGCCTAGGCGGAGAACGGCGCAGCCGGTGCGTGGCTGGATGTCGCGTGCTCCACCTGGGCCATGAGTCCGTCCAGCACGTTGCGGTTGACCTCGATCAGCGGTTGCAGGGAGAGGTCCTTCAGCAGGGCCAGCGTGCTGTAACGCATCGACCACAGGCCAAGGGTGATCAGCCCCGTCTTAATGCTGTCCGGCAGGCGGTTTTCTGCCAGTGCGAGATCTTTCAGCAGGAGCGACCACAAGGTGTGGTTGCGGCCGACTGCGCGCACGCGCGGTGCGCCTTGCGTGCTTGTTTCGAGCTCGTGGGTGACCGAGCGGAACGCGGCGCATTCCGTGTCGCGCGCGGAGACCGCAGCGCTGCTCGTCTTTTGGTATTGTGACGCGCCGTTCCGAATTGTCGCCTCCTGGAAGCTGAGTGGGACGTGCTATGACGCCGCCCGCACCTGCCGGCGGCGTCAGGCGGGCTTTACTGCTGGAACAGAGACAGCAGCGATTGCGGCTGCTTGTTGGCAATCGACAGCGATTGCGTGGCAAGCTGCTGCTTGGTCTGCAGCGACGTCAGGCGTGCGCTTTCGGACGCGAGGTCGGCGTCGGTCAGCGCGCCCACGCCGGCGGTCAGCGCGGAGCTGAGCGAGGACGTGAAGTTCTGAATGCCGGTGATCTGCTGGGAGACCGCACCGAGGTTGGCGGCGATGGTGTTGTTCTTGGTGACCGCCGTCTCCACGCTGGAGATCAGCGCCTGCGAGCCGGTCAGCGCCGAGGTGGTCACGCCCAACCCGGTGCTGGCGGTGTAGGTGCCTGCGCTCACGTTGCCGAAGCTCGCACCCTGTACGTCGGTGCCGGTGACGTTCAGCGAGCCGTCGGTGTTCTGCAGCACGCCGAACCCGTTCGACTGCAGGGCATTGATCAGCGCGCCGGTGATCTGGTTGGTGGATTGCGTCGTGCTGTTGATGTGCACGGCAACAATCGTGGTGTTGGCATCCTGGCTGGTCTGCAGCGGGATGGCAGCCGTGGCACCGTCATCGGTGAACTCGAACGAGTAGGTGTGCGCCGAGGAGCCGGTGCCGGTGGTGAGTTGGAAGGCTGCGTCCGTGTTGGGGGTTGCAGTCTGGCCGCCGGCAGTGGACGCAGGCGCGAAGTTGCCGACGGTCAGGCTGCTGTTGAACGCGACCTGGTAGCCGGTGGTGCCGCCGGCCGCCACGTTCAGGCCGGTGATCCCCAGCGCGTCCGTGAGGTTGGTCGCACCTGCGCCGCCCAGGAGAGCCGTCTGGTTGGCAACGCCGAGCGTCGAGCCGTCCAGGCCCTGCACCACGGTGGCCGCGGTGCTGGTGGCACCAGCACCGACCTTGCTCAGCAGGTTGACGCCGGTGAAGGTGGACTGGTTGGCGAAGTTGTTGATCTGCTTGAGGTCGTTGCTGACGAGCTGCTGCAGCGTGGCGAGGTCGAGCCCGCTGGTGCCGGCGCTGGTGACGGTCTGCTGCAGGTTGGCCAGAACGCTGCTGACCTGTGCCACTGCCGAGCTGGCCGTGCTGACGATCTGGGCACCGTAGTTCAACGAGTCCGACACCGCGGACAGGCCGGCGATGTTGGAGTTGATGGTGTTGGAGATCGAGTAGATGGCAGGGTTGTCAGAGGCGGTGCCGACCTTCAGGCCGGTGGAGACCTCGTTCTGCGTCTGCGTCAGCTGCTGCTGCGTGGTGTCCAGCGACTGCAGTGCTGCCAGCGCGCCGAGGTTGGTGTTGACCGAAAAGAGAGACATCTGGGTTTTTTCCCGATAAGGTTTTAGACAAGCCCAATTTTACCGTCCAATCCTTAAATGTTCGTTTACGCCGGCATGCGAAAATCGCGGCGCACGAACATTGAGTGTGGACCAAGCACATGAGCGGTACTACCGGCCTGTCTCCCGTCAGCCTCTACGTCAGCTACGCGGCGCACGAGACCACGCGCGCGCAGGCGGCGCTGAAGTCCAATCCGGAAGCCGCAGCGCTGATTGCCTACTTTAAGAAGCAGGCGCCCGGCATCACCAGTCCGGACGCGCTGCTGAAGAACTACAAGGTGCTCAGCCTGGTGCTCGGCGCCTTCAACCTGCAAGGCAGCGTCAGCGACACGGCGATCTTGCGGCAGCTGCTGACGCAGAACCCGTCGTCGAGCTACTCGTTGGCGCAGCGGCTCGGCAACCCGCAGTACCAGCTGTTCGCCAACGCGTTGTCCAACTGGAACCCCTCGCCTTTTTCCTCGACGGCGGGGATCAACCAGCTCGTCAGCGCGTACACCACCAACCAGTTCGAGCAATCGGCGAACCAGCAGGCGCCCGGCCTGGCCAACGCGCTCGAGTTCACGCGCGAGGCGTCGTCGTTGAAGTCGGTGGCCGCCGTCCAGTCGGACGCCAACCTGCTCTCCGTCGCGGTGACCGGGCTGGGCCTGCCGCTGCAGAACTTCGAGGAGCTCGGATTCGACCAGCAGACTGCCATCCTGCAGAAGAAGCTGAACGTCGCCGACCTGCAAAAGCCCAGCTACGTTCAGCACCTCGTCGAATCCTACCTGGTGCAGCAGCCCTCTGCCGGCAGCGGCGAGCCTGCGGCCGGCAGCACGGCCTCGCTGTTCTCCGACGGCACCGACACCAGTGGCGCCGGGGTTCTGGCCATCCTCGACCCCAGCGCCGGCACGAGCGGCTCAGACGGATCCACAGGCAGCGGTTCGTCCGCCCTGTCGCTGTTTGCCTGACTGTGGTTGCAGCACCGGCGCGGGCGCGCGGCCCAGCACGGCGTCTTCGTGCCGGACGACGCGGCGGGCCAGGCGCAGCGCGTGGTAGCACTTGTCGGCGCGTGCGCAGGCGAGCGCTGCGTCCAGGATCGCGGACGCGGTGGCCGAGGTGGTGACCGCCTTGAACGCCTCGATCAGGCCGAGCGCTTCGGTCAGCCCCTCGCGGCGTTCCTGCTCGTCACCGATGTAGGCGGTCTGCAAGGCGAAGTAGATGCGGCGCGCCGGGGTATCGGCTTCCTGCGGCGACATGATCTGGCGGCCGAACAGGAAGCGCGCGTGCGCCGTGAGTTCGATGCGGGTGCGGCTGCGGAAACGGATGGCGGCGCCGTTGACGACCATCATGTCGCCTTGACGCAACTCGAGAACGAGGTTGGACATGCCCGATCCTTTCTGGACGACGTTTCGCGGCGGTTTTGCCGGCGAGGTCCAGGGTGGGCGAAGAAGGTTAACAAAGGCCTTCTTTTTTGAAAAAAAGAAGTCCCTTGCACAAGCCGTGTAGAAGGTCCGCGACAGCCGCGAAAAGTCTTTTTGCTTCTTTTTTCTTCAGAAAAAGAAGGCCTTCCTTCCTTAAAGATACTTAGCCAAGCTCAAAGACTGCAGCTCAGAGATGATCTTGTAGGAAGCCTGCAGCTGGTTCTCCGCGTTGGACAGCCGCGTCGCCACCGTGGCCGTGTCCGCACTCTGCAGGTTGCCCAGCTGCGCCGAGAGAGCGGTCGCCGTGGACGTGAGGTCGGTCTGC
This sequence comes from uncultured Acetobacteraceae bacterium, assembly GCA_964251005.1. Lineage (GTDB taxonomy): Bacteria > Pseudomonadota > Alphaproteobacteria > Acetobacterales > Acetobacteraceae > BOG-908. The sequence continues at coordinate 6,927 of CAXUIR010000052.1, forward strand.
GCCTGGCTGATCGTCTGCTGCCGGGTGCCGAGCGCGCCGATGTCGGTGTTCAGCGCCGTGTTTGCGTTGGTCAGCGTGGTCTGTGTGTTGCTCAGCAAGGTCTGCACCTGTGTGTCGGAGGCGTTGGCGGTGCCCAGCGAGGCGACGGTCGCCAGGCTGAGCAGGATGTCGCGTGTGTAGGATCCGGTGCTGGTGGTGCCGGTGCCGGCGGAGACGGCGTTGCTGTTCTGGTCTGCCAGCACGCTTGCCTGCACCGTCTGTCCGGACCCCAAATCGGCCACCGCGGCCGCGTTGGAGGCCTCCAGCGTGGCCGAGAACGGCGAGGTGGCGCCCGGTCCGGCCGCGGCCAGCACCTGGCTCTGCACCGTTGCCGCACCGCTGGTGCCCAGGTTGGCCACCGCGGTCTGGATGGCGGTGGCGAACGCCGAGTGGCTGATGTCGTCCGGGTCCGGGATCGGCGGCGTGGTGCTGTCCTGGCCGGCGAAGACGTAGACGTCGCCCACCTTGGTGTTGAGCAGGTTGGCCATCTGCTGCAGCGCCGACTGCGCGCTGGCCGCCAGAGTCGGCAGGCCGGCAGCCGTGCTGGCGGACGGCGAGAGCAGCTGGCTGGCGAAGCTCGCGGCCAGCGTCTGTATCTGCCCCAGCGCGGTCTGCGCCACCTGGCTGGTGGTGGCCGCCTGCGTGGCGTTGGCCTGCGAGGCGGTGTTCAGCGCCAGCTGGTCCGACAGGTCCAGCGCCGCGCCGGCCGACGCACCGAGCCCCGCATAGTCCGACGACACCAGGCCGGTGGAGCCCTCGGCGGACAGCGTGGCGATCGACTGGCTGGTCAGGCCGGTGTTGTAGAGCACCGTGTTGAGGGTGCCGATGTCGGTGGCCGGCGAGATCGTGCTCATGACGTGACAGCGTCCAGCACGTCGGTGAACAAACTCTCAATCGTGGAGATGATCTTCGCGTTGGCGCCGTAGGCGTTCTGCAGCACCACCAGCTGGCCCAGCTCGGTGTCGACGTCCACGCCGGTGGCGCCGGTCAGCTTGCTCTGCAGCGACGCTTGCACTGCGGCCGCGTCGGTGGTCTGGCCGGCCGCCTGGGCGCTGTCGTTGGCCTGCGACGCGGTCAGCGTGTTGGCGGCGTCCAGCAGCGTGCTCTGCGGCGTGGTGCCGGACTGCAGCGTGCCGGTGGGGCCGAGCCCGGTGGTGGGCACGCTGGCCTGCGGCACCCCGTCCTGCACGTCCGCGCCCAGCGCGTAGGTCACCACGCGGTTGATCAGCGTGGTGAAGCCGGACAGCCCGGCTGTATTGGGCGTGAACGCGGTGGCGCCGGTCGCCGAGCCGGCCACCGCCTGGGTGCCGTCGCGCACCAGCGACGGCGTGGCGGCCACGGCGGGGTTCACCGCGATGGCGTTGGCGTAGCCGACGTAGCCGCTCTGCGGCGCCGGCCCGGTGCTGACCGGCACCGTGCCGGACGGGTTGCTGAACAGGGTGAGCCCCTGGTCCGCGAAGCGCGAGGACAGGGTCTGCGCGAACGCGTCGAGCGACCCCTGGTAGGTGGGCAGCGTCTGGTCGCGCAGCGTGATGTTGGCGCCGATCGAGCCGCCGGTGAGCTGCGCGGTGACGTCGGTGCCGCCGAGCATCACGCCCGGTATGCCGCCGCCGGGGTAATAGGCGGTAGGCCCGGTAGTGGCCGGCTGCACGGACAGCGTCTGCGCGCCGTCGGTCGGCAGCTGCGCGCCGCCCGCGGTCAGCACGCCCCCGCTGCCGTTCTGCTGCGTGACGAAACGCGCGTCCACCAGCTGCGAGATGCTGTTCTCCGCCTGCGCGCGCTGGTTCACCAGGTCGGCGGTGCTCAGGCCCTGCGCCTGCAGGCTGACGATCTGCTTGTTCAGCCCGCCGATCGTGGTGAGCGCAATGTTGAGCTGGGCCACGCCGGAGACCACCCCGTCCTCGGCGGTCTGCCGGGCGGTGCCGTAGGCGCTGGCCAGCGTGTTGATGCCGGTGGCAAGCGCGCTGGCGGCCGCCACTACCGCCCCCTGCTGCGTGGCGTCGGACGGGTCGCCCTCCAGCGTGCTGAAGGCGGACTGCACGGCGGAGAGCTGGCTGCCCAAATCGGTGCCGCCGCCGACGCTGCCCAGCACCGGCTCGAGTGCCGAGAGCCCGGTGCTGGTGGTGGCCGCCGCCGCCGCCTCGGAGGTCTGCGCAGAAACCTGGTTCTGCAGCCCCGGGTCGCTGGCCGGCACGGTCACGCCGGAGGACACGCCGAAATCCTGCCCGCCGGCGGACAGGCTGGTCTGCGTCGCTGTCCCCAGCGCGTATTGCGGCGTGGACGCGTTGGCGATGTTCTGCGAGATCACCGACAGCCCGTAGGACACGTTGGCCAGCGCGCCGCTGGAGATGCCCAGCGCTCCGTTCAGGCTCATCGCACGCTCCCGCCGCGTCCGTTCGCGCTGCCCCGCATCACTGCTTCATGTTCAGCGTGGTGGACAGCAGCTCGTTGTCCGCGGTGACCACCTTGGCGTTCGCACCGTAGGCCTGCTGTGCGACGATCAGCGAGGAGAGCTGTGCGGCGAGGTCCACGTTGGAGGACTCCGTCGAGCCCACCACCAGGCCGCCGGCGCCGTTGGTGTTCAGCTTCTGCACCGATGCCACGCCGGAGGCCTGCGTCGCGGTGAACGCCTGGCCGTTCTGCCGCTGCAACGCGTTGGCGTCGGCGAAGGTGACGAGCGGCACCTGTGCCACCGTCACCGAGAGCCCGTTGCTGTAGTTGGCCACGATGTTGCCGTTGTTGCTGGCGGTGATGTCGGTGAAGCTGCCCGGCGCCGAGCCGTTCTGGGCGGCGCTGGCCACCTGGTAGTCGGTGCCGGAAAACTGCGTCACACCGGTGGACTGGCCGTAGGCGCCGAGGTCGAGCGTGATCGGCTGCGTGCCGCCGCCGAAATTGGGCGAGATTTGCACCGTGCCCTCGGTCGCCGAGCCGGTCACCGCCAGCTGACCCGTCGCACCGCTCAGCGTCGCCAGCGTGCCGTTCGCGTTGAACCCGACGTTCACCGAGCCGATGATGGTGGTGCCGCCGGCGGTGTTGTCCGGCGAGGACAGCGTCATCGTCCAGTTGTCGGTGGCGTTCTGCGACCAGGTGGTCTGCAGTTCGTGCGAGTTGCCGGCGCTGTCGTAGACCGCCGTCTCCGCAGAGAGGTTGCTGCCGGACGTGGGCTGCGCAGGCACGTTGGCGACCAGTGCGACGTTGGATGTGGCCACCGGCGGGTATTGCGTCTGCGTCACCTGGATCGGCACCATCTGGCTGGTGTTGGCGACGTTGGTGGCCGGGTTGACCGGATAGCCGTTGAGGAATTCGCCGGCGCTGTTGACCAGGTAGCCGGCGTTGTCCGGCGTGAAGTCGCCGGTGCGGGTGTAGTAGCTCTGGCCGGAGAAGGTTGGCGTGTTGGTCGAGCTGACGCCGGCCTGTTCGGACACCGAGAAGAAACCCTGGCCGCTGATCGCCATCGCCAGCGGGTCGGAGCTCTGCTGGATGGTGCCCTGCAGCTCGTTCTCGTATTCCGGCGTGGTGGCGACACTGCCTGAATCGTTCAACACGGCGGTGCTGTTCGTCAGGTAGTCGATGAAGTTGGTGTTCACCGACTTGAAGCCGATCGTCTGGCTGTTGGCGAGGTTGTCGCTGATGTTGCTGACCGCGGCGGACTGCGCGTTCAGGCCGCTCACGGCAGTGTCTAACGAGCCTAGCAGTGACATGGGACGGAGCTCCGGTGTGAAATCGTTTCAGCAGGGTTCAGCAGGAAACGTGCCAGGCGGAACACGGCAGGCGAGCGCGTGTCTGTCTGCGGAAACGGGTTGTACACGGGTGCCGCCCGGCAGATTTTGCCCGGCGCATTTTGCTGCTTGCGGGTGCGGGGCGCTGGAAAGCAAGGAAAGGCAAGCGGTTCTTTTTGAAAAAAGAACCAAAAACTTTTGCTTCCTAGGTGCGCGCTGCAGGAGACTCCGCGACAGCAGGACCAAAAGTTTTTTGCTGCTTTTTTCAAAAAAGCAGGCCTTGCCTGCTTTTATTTTTAGAGTCGGATCTCAAGTTGGCCCGCGCCTTGCAACCCGCCAGAGAACGCCGTCCGTGCGGCGCAATCCGGGATGCTGAAACGTGCTGATCGAGGCCACGCCACAAGCCGCACCTGCCAAGCCCGCGATCGCACGTGCAGGCGTCTCGGCGAGCGGGTTCGCAACACTGCTGTCA
>CAXUIR010000053.1:0-888 GCA_964251005.1 uncultured Acetobacteraceae bacterium
GGCGATCACCCGCGCGGTGCCACCCGCGCCCCGCGCGCCGCCGGCGTAGGCGACGCGGTCGCCGGGCGCCAGATCCACCACCCCCTCGCCGACCGAGAGCACGGTGCCGGCGCCCTCCAAGCCCGGCGTTGCCGGCAGCGCGGTCTTGTACAAGCCGGAGCGAAAATACACGTCGATATAGTTCAGCCCCACCGCTTCATGGCGCAGCATCACCTCGCCGGGGCCAGGCCGCGGCGTCGGCACGCTCTCCCATTTCATCACCTCGGGCCCGCCGACGGCGTGGATGCGGATCGCCTTGGACATCGATTCAGTTAAAGTCCAAGCCGCTCGAAACCCAGTAAAGCATGTTTGGTCGGCAGGCCGTCGCCGCCGGAATAGCCACCGGGATTGCCGGTGCCGACGACGCGGTGGCAGGGGATCAAAATCGGGATCGGGTTGGCGGCGTTCGCGCCGCCGACCGAACGGGCGGAGCCGCCAGCGATGCGGGCGATGTCCAGATAGGTGCGGGTCTGGCCGGCCGGAATGCTCCGCCGCGCCTGCCCGACGGCGCGCGCGCCCCGCAGGCGCTGCGTGCCCGCCTCCTCGACAAGCTCACCTTCCAGGTCGGCCGCTCGCCGGAAGAGGCCACCCAGCGCGACTGGTTCGCCGCCACCGCCCACACGATCCGCGAGTTCGTCGTCGAGTGCTGGCTGGAAAGCGGCCAGTCCAGGACGGCCGGCAAGCGCGTCTACTATCTCTCGCTGGAGTTCCTCATCGGCCGGCTGCTGTTCGACGCCGCCGGCAACCTCGGCCTGCTGGAACCCGCGCGCGCCGCCCTGGCCTCGCTCGGCGTGGACATCGAGGTGCTTCGCGAACAGGAGGCCGACGCGGCGCTGGGCAACGGCGGGC
>CAXUIR010000053.1:898-2036 GCA_964251005.1 uncultured Acetobacteraceae bacterium
GGCTCGGCCGCCTGGCCGCCTGCTTCATGGAGAGCATGGCCACCCTGCGCATCCCCGCCTTCGGCTACGGCATCCGCTACGAATACGGCCTGTTCCGCCAGGAGATCTCCGGCGGCGTGCAGCGCGAACTGCCGGAGGACTGGCTCAGCGTCGGCAACCCGTGGGAGTTCGAACGCCCGCAGGTCGCCTACATCGTGGGTTTCGGCGGCGCCGTCGTCGCCCGCCACGACGAGCTGGGCCGGCCGATGTTCGACAACCACGGCCGCACCGCGCTCGCCTGGAACCCGGCGGAGACCCTCTCCGCCGTCGCCTACGACACGCCGGTGATGGGCGGGGGCGGCGACCACGCCAACACGCTGCGCCTGTGGTCCGCCCGCGCCATCGAAAAGCTGCACCTCGACGAGTTCAACCGCGGCGACCACGTCGGCGCCTTCCGCGACCGCGTGCGCACCGAATCCGTCTCCCGCGTGCTGTATCCGGGCGATGATTCCGAAGCCGGCCAGGAGCTGCGCCTGCGCCAGGAGTTCTTCTTCGCGTCGGCCTCGCTGCAGGACCTCATCGCCCGTCACCTGGACCAGCATCCGGACCTCACCAACCTGGCCGAGTGCGCGGCCATCCAGATGAACGACACGCATCCGGCGATCGCCACGGCCGAGATGATGCGCCTGCTGGTGGACCTGCACAGCATGGACTGGGCGGATGCCTGGCGCATCTCGGTGGCAACCTTCAGCTACACCAACCACACCCTGCTGCCGGAGGCGCTGGAGACCTGGCCGGTGCCGCTGATCGAACGCCTGTTGCCGCGGCACATGCAGATCATCTACATGCTGAACGCGCAGCACCTCGAACGCGCGCGCCGCGAACACCACGCCAGCGATGCGCTGCTCGCCAACCTCTCTCTGATCGACGAGACGCATGGCCGCCGCCTGCGCATGGGCCACCTGGCGTTCGTCGGCAGCCACGCCATCAACGGCGTCTCCACCCTGCACACGGAGCTGATGCGGCAGACCGTGTTCGCCGACCTGCACGGCGTCTACCCAGGCCGCATCAGCAACAAAACCAACGGCATCACCTTCCGCCGCTGGCTGCACCGCACCAACCCGGGCCTGACCCGCGTGCTGACCGACACGATCGGCCC
>CAXUIR010000053.1:2046-11093 GCA_964251005.1 uncultured Acetobacteraceae bacterium
TCACGGAGCCGGAAAGACTGGCAGACTTCGCCGCCTACGCCAATGATCCTGTGGTGCAGCAGGCAGTGGCCGCGCAACGCCGCGCGGCCAAGCAGGCGCTCGCACGGTTCATCCGCGAAAAGCTCGGCATCGGCGTCGATCCCGGTGCGATGTTCGACGTGCACATCAAGCGCATGCACGAGTACAAGCGCCAGCTGCTCAACATCCTGCAGACGGTGGCGCTGTACAACACCATCCGCGCCCAGCCGATGACCGACCGCGTGCCCTGCGTGAAGATATTCGCCGGCAAGGCGGCGCCCGGCTACAAGACCGCCAAGCAGATCATCCGCCTCGCGCACGACGTGGGCCACGCCATCAACAACGACCCTACCATCGGCGAACGTCTGAAACTCGTCTTCCTGCCGAACTACAACGTCAGCCTCGCCGAACGCATCATCCCGGCCGCCGACCTGTCCGAACAGATCTCCACGGCCGGCATGGAAGCGTCGGGTACCGGCAACATGAAGCTCGCCCTGAACGGCGCGCTGACCATCGGCACGCTGGACGGCGCCAACGTGGAGATCCGCCAGCACGTCGGCGCCGACAACATCTTCATCTTCGGTCTGACCGCCGAGGAGGTGGCCGCACGCCGGCGTGGCGACATGTCGGGCTACGCCGCCGTGGAGGCCTCATACGCTTTGGCCCAGGCGATCCAGGCGATCGCGTCCGGCGTGTTCTCGCCGGACGAGCCGGACCGCTACCGCGAGCTGGTCGACACCCTGCTGCGCTTCGACCGTTTCCTGGTCACCGCCGATTTCGACAGCTACGTCGCCAAGCAGGATGAGGTGGCGGCACTATGGCGCACGCCGGAGCGCTGGTGGCGGACGAGCATTCTGAACACTGCGCATGTCGGGTGGTTCTCTTCGGATCGGACCATCCGGGAATACGCGTCGGAGATTTGGCGAGCGCAGTAAGCAAGCACTTCTTTTTCGAGAAAAAGAAGCAAAAAGCTTTTATTGCGGCTGTCGCGGTTCTGTCCGGCGAGCGCGCGACAGCGGACGTAAAAGTTTTTTGGTTCTTTTTTTCAAAAAAGAACCGCTTCTTTCCTTGGCGACCCCACCCGCCTAGCCGATAAGCCCCGCATGAACCTGGTCGACCTGGGCGTCCTCGCAATCATCTTCGTCTCCGCACTGCTCGGCCTCTCCCGCGGCCTGGTGCGTGAGCTGCTCGGCCTGGGAAGCTGGGTGCTGGCCGGCTACGGTGCCTACCTCTACGGCCCGCAGGCCGTGCCCGCCGCCCAGCAGGCCATCGGCAACCCGGATATCGCCGAGCCGGTCGCCTACGTCGTCGTCTTCGTGGTCCTGCTCATCGTCCTTTCGCTCATCGCCAACCTGGTTGGGCGGATAGTGCGCATTTCCGCCCTCGGCGGGTTGGACAAGATGCTGGGCCTGGCCTTCGGCGTTGCCCGAGGTGCCGCCGTGCTGGTGGCCGCCTACATCCCGTTGGCGCTGCTGCTGCCGCCGGAGCGCTGGCCCGAGGCGATGCTGCGCGCCCGCTCGCTGCCGTGGATCTACGACGGCTCCGTCTGGGCGTCGACCAACCTGCCGCAGGGCTTCCAGCCGAAGATCCCGCCGCCGCCCACCGGGCCCGAAACCACCGAGGCCGACCTGCTGCATGCCACCCCTGAAGGCCGCGCGCTTGGCCCGGCGCCCGCGCGCCCCTAGCTGTGTCACGTGACAGTTGAGTGACGCGCGCAGCCGCATGCGCTAGGCAGGCGTCGCGTCCTGGAGAATCGTGCATGGCCCCGCAAGCAGCCCCCACCGATGCCTCCGCCACCTTCCTGATGCAGGCGTGCGCACAGCAGAGCGGCCTGCAGACGGCAGGCGCTCGGGCGGGCACGCCGTACGCGGGCGCACCGGCCGGCGCGGCAGGGCCGAACCGGCTCACGGTTCTGCCGGAACCCGCCACCGACGAGGACGACACGCTGCACGAGGAGTGCGGTGTGTTCGGCGTCTGGAACGTGGTGGACGCGGCGGCGGTCACCGCCCTCGGCCTGCACGCGCTGCAGCACCGCGGCCAGGAGGCCACCGGCATCGTCAGCTACGACGGCAAGCGGTTCCATCAGCAGCGCGGCCTGGGCCTGGTCGGCGACAACTTCGGCGACGCCAGGGTGATCGCCTCGCTGCCCGGTACCTCGGCCATTGGTCACAACCGCTACGCCACCACCGGCGAGACCATCCTGCGCAACGTCCAGCCGCTCTACGCCGATTTCGAGTTCGGCGGCTTCGCCGTCGGGCACAACGGCAACCTCACCAACGCGGTGGCACTGCGCAAGACGCTGGTCCGCCGCGGCTGCCTGTTCCAGAGCACCACCGACAGCGAGGTGTTCGTCCACCTCATCGCCATCAGCCTGTACTCCACCGTGGTGGACCGACTGATCGACGCGCTGAAACAGGTGGTGGGCGCCTACTCGCTCGTCGCACTGTCCAACGAGGCGCTGATCGGCGTGCGCGACCCGCTCGGCGTGCGGCCGCTGATCCTCGGCCGCATCCCGCAAGCCGGCGGGAGCGGGGCAGGCGTTACCGGCGGGCCAGGCGGCGCCGGCCATGGTGGCGCAGGGCTGGGCAGCGCAGGCTTGGGCGGCCCGCACGCCAACGGCGGCTGGGTGCTGGCCAGCGAGACCTGCGCGCTGGACATCGTCGGCGCCGAGTTCGTGCGCGACGTGGACCCCGGCGAGATCGTGGTGATTAACAACGCCGGCGTGCGCAGCATCCGCCCGTTCGGGCCACATCGCGAGCGGTTCTGCGTGTTCGAATACGTCTACTTCGCGCGGCCTGACTCGGTGATGGAGGGCATGCCGGTCTACGACGCGCGCAAACGCATCGGCGCCGAGCTGGCCCGCGAAAGCCACGTGGAAGCCGACATCGTGGTGCCGGTGCCCGATTCCGGTGTGCCCTCGGCGATGGGCTACGCGACCGAAAGCGGCGTGCCGTTCGAGCTCGGCATCATCCGCAACCACTACGTCGGCCGCACCTTCATCGAGCCTACCGACCACATTCGCAACCTCGGCGTAAAGCTGAAGCACTCCGCCAACCGCGCGACGCTTGAGGGCAAGCGGGTGGTCCTGGTGGACGACAGCATCGTGCGCGGCACCACCAGCAAGAAGATCGTGGAAATGGTCCGCTCCGCCGGCGCACGCGAGGTGCACATGCGCATCTCCTCTCCGCCGACCACGCATTCCTGCTTCTACGGCATCGACACGCCGGAGCGCAGCAAGCTGCTCGCCGCGCACCACGACGTGCGCGAGATGGCAGCCCTGATCGGCGCAGACAGCCTGGCGTTCATCTCCATCGACGGGTTGTACCGTGCGTTAGGCCGCCCCGGCCGCGACGCCGCCGCACCGCATTACTGCGATGCGTGCTTCACCGGAGAGTACCCGGTGTCGTTGCCGGACATGGACGAGCGGGCTAACCGGCAATTGAGCCTGGCGGTTGGCTAGGCGAAGACAGCAAGGCCTTCTTTTCTGAAGAAAAGAAGCAAAAGACTTTTGTCCCTGGTGTCGCAGAAGTTTCTGCAAAGCGCGCCCAAGGGAACAAATGTTTTTTGGTTTTTTTCTCAAAAAAGAACCGCTTGCCTAGCCTCTCAAACGCCAACACTCCGGCTCGTTTATAAAAGGCGCCATGAACAGAAGTCTTTCCGTTCCATTCCTCAAAAAAGAGCAGTGTCCGTGACTCTTCAGGGCCGCATAGCTCTCGTCACCGGCGCCAGCCGCGGCATCGGTCGCGCCGCATCCCTGCAGTTGGCCCAAGCCGGCGCGCACGTGGTGTTGGTCGGCCGCACCCAGGGCGCACTTGAAGAAGCCGACGACGAGATACGCGCCGCGGGTGGCCAAGCCACGCTGCTGCCGATGGACCTGCGCGACGCAGACAAGATCGACCCGCTCGGCCCCTCGCTGCACGCGCGTTTCGGGCGGCTGGACGTGCTGGTGCACAACGCCGGCGCGCTGGGCAAGCTCACGCCCGCCGGCCACATAACACCGAAGGACTTCGCCGAGTGCGTGGCAGTGAACCTGGCCGCCACCTACCGGCTGATCCGCACCTGCGCGCCGCTGCTGGCGGCGTCGGACGCCGGACGCGCCGTGTTCGTCACCAGCAGCGTGGCACGCAGCCCGCGCGCGTTCTGGGGTGCCTACGGCGCCACCAAGGCCGGCATGGAAAACCTGGTGTTGAGCTGGGCGGACGAAGTGGAGAACACCGCGTTGCGGGTGAACCTGTACGACCCCGGCCGCACCGCGACGCGCATGCGCGCACAGGCGTTTCCGGGCGAAGATCCGAACACCCTGCCCAGACCTGAAGAAGTGGCACGCGCGTTGGTGGAGCTGTGCGCGCCTGATTTAGCACAGCACGGGCAACTCACGCGGTATCGTGGCCAAGGGTAGTCTCGGGCAGGGACAAAGTAAGCCAAGCGGTTCTTTTTTGAAAAAAAGAACCAAAAAACTTCTGCTCCGAGGCTTGCGCCAAGGTCACGCCTGGTTCTGCCACAGTGTGCGCTTGCATCTGCGATCTCCACTTTGATGCAGGCGCGGGGACAAAAGTTCTTTGGTCCTTTTTTCAAAAAAGGACTGCTTGCTTTCTATGTGCCAGCTCAAAGCGCGCTGGTATAAGTGAGTTGGCGTGGTTCTTCGAACACTCGAGCGGATCGGCTTGCCCGCCCCATCGGTCCGAGCAGGCAAGCCGATCCTTTTGTGACCCATGAGCACCGGAGCGTCCGTGCACATAGCACGCTGTCGCATGACAGATCGTGTCGCATGGCTACCCGGTCGGCTTTACAGACGGACACTGAAAAGAGAACCGCTTGCTTCACGTGTAAGTGCCCCGGCCTTACCAAGCTGCCATACGTCGCCAATGACGGTGCATCGCAGCACGTCATTGGAGGCTCCGTGAGTTCGCAGATCTGGCTTTGGCTCGACACCATCCTCATGGTGGCCGGTGGTTTGGGGATCCTGGCCATCGGCAAGCAGCGCACGACCGGTGAGCAAGCCCACACGGTCTACCACGGCATCGTGCCGATCATCGCCGCCAGTTCGTATTTCGCCATGGCTGTGGGCCAGGGCCTGATGACGCTGCACAACAGCGTTCCCGGCAACCCGGCGCGGCTGTTCTACTTCGCCCGATACATCGACTGGACCTTTACCACGCCGCTGTTGCTGCTGTCGTTGGCATACACCGCCATGCACTCGGGCATGCGCAAGTCCGGCATGGTCGCCGGCCTGCTGATCTCCGACGTGATCATGATCCTGACGTCGTTTTTCTTCGGCGCCTCCGAGGTGATCTGGATCAAGTGGACGTGGTTCGCCATCTCTTGCGTGGCGTTCCTCGGCGTCTACTACGTCATCTGGGGCCCGATGATGCGGGAGAACCAGTTGGAATCGGCGCAGGCGCAGTCTGACTACCGTCGCAACGCTGCCATCCTCTCGGTGCTCTGGCTGATCTACCCGCTCATCCTGGCAGTCTGCCCCGACGGACTCGGCATGCTGGGCGAGACGCCGAGCGTCGCCTCGATCGCCGTCCTGGACCTGGTCTCCAAGGTCGCCTACGGGCTGTTTGCCGTCGTTGCCACGACGAAGCTGGTGACGTCTGACCTTGTCAGCCACCCGGCCCGCACGGGCGGGCGTATGGCGGCCGAGTGAGTGAGCGCAGGACGGTCCGGTTCAGACGATGCCAGTCGCCAGCGCCGGCCGGCAGCATCCGCGCCGGCGTTGGCGTTAGCAACCACTTCGCATGATGTTGCTGATATTTGTTACGCGTAAACGAGCGGCAGGTCCCGGATCGCAATGACGATGATGTAAAGAAAGCAAGCAGTCCTTTTTTGAAAAAAAGGACCAAAAAACTTTTACTCCCGCCCCTGCATCAAGGAAAGGAATACTGATGCAAGCAGACATGCTGGCAGAAACAGGCCTCACCGTGGTGCAGGCGCAGGAGTAAAAGCTTTTTGCTTCTTTTTCTCGAAAAAGAAGGCCTTGCTTGCCTCAATAATGCCGGTGCGAAAACAGCAGGAAAAGCACCACCAGCAGCAGCACCAGCCCCAACCCGCCGCCGCCGTATCCGGCGCTCCGCGGCGCCTCGTAGTACGGGTCACGCCCGTACCAGCCACGCTGGTAGCCGCTATGGCCGAAGCCGCCGAACGCCAGCACTGCCAGCACGATCACGATGATAAGGAACACGGAACCCCCTGAACACGACGCAGGTGATTACGTATAAGGCATGATCCGGTTCGCTTCCAGCCAGCCGCCCATCGCCGCGTTCACCTGGTCCGGCGCTTCCTGCTGCACCCAGTGTGACACGCCGGGGAGCCGCCGCAGGCTAAAATCCCGAACGAAAGGCGCGTAGCCCTCCGTCAACTCGAGCCCGAGTGCGGTGTCCTGTTCGCCCCACACCATCAGGGTGGGCGTGTCGACCATGGGGGACGACGCCGGCGCGGCAAGCGACGCGAGATTCGCCCGGTAGTAGTTGATCATCGCGGTCAGCGCGCCCGGCTGCTGGGCCGCGTGACGGTAGTGGTCCAGCACCTCCGGCGGGAAGGCGGATTTGTTAACCGCCATCTGCGAGAACGCATGGCCGATCGCGGCCGCATTGCGGGCGGCCAATAGGCGTTCAGGCAGCAGCGGCAGCTGGAAGAAGAACACGTACCAGGAGCGGGCGAGCTGGCGCGGCGAACGGCGGATGACACGGCGGAAGACGGCCGGGTGAGGCACGTTCATGACGATCAGTCCGTCCAACGGACGGGTACGCTGGATGGCGAACTGCCAGGCGATCAGCGCGCCCCAGTCGTGGGCGATCAGCAGGCGGCGCCGGGCACCCAGCGCGTCGAAGATCGCCGCGGTGTCGGCGACCAGGTGTTCCATCCGGTAGGCGCTTCGGCCGAGCGGGCGGGTGGTGCCGCCGTAGCCGCGCAGGTCGGGGGCCACGGCGTGCCAGCCGCGCTGCGCCAGGTAGGGCAGCTGATGGCGCCAGGAGAAGCGGCTTTCGGGGAAGCCGTGCAGGCAGAGGGCGACGTCCGGGCCGCTGCCGGCTTCGTCGATCGCGAAGTTCAGCGTGGATGTGGCCAGGACTCTCAAGGCAAGCAGTTCTTTTTTGAAAAAAAGAACCAAAAAACTTTTGTTCCTGGGGTACACGCCGGCGGAGAGGTCCGCCACAGCCGTGACAAAAGTTTTTTGTTTCTTTTTTTCAAAAAAGAAATCCTTGCTTACTTGCTAAGCCAGCCCGCAAACCGAGCCTCCAGTCTATCGCTGTTATCCGCCCAGAAACCTTCATCGATAGCCAGCGACCCCTGCTGAACGTCCCCCGGCAAAAGCGAAGCTGCCGCCTTGTTCGCCGGCGCCAGCCGGGTCGCCCGCGCGAAGATGGCGTCGCGCGCCGGGTCCAGCGCAGTGACCAGGGCTGCCAGCGCACCCTGCTTGTGGGCGGCGTCGGCCGGCCGGGCCCAGCACGTCACCTCCTGCAGGCTGCCGGCCCATTGCACGCCGGTGTGAGCGCCCGGGCCGTCGGGCAGGCTTTCGGCGGGTGCCGTGGTCAGCAGCACCTTGGCGGTGGCCAGCAGCTGGGCCGGCTGGTCCGGCTTGTCCCACCACAGGACGTAGGGCTTCAGCTGGTCGAGCTTGCGGAAGGCGCGGTCCACGCCGTCCGCCGAGCGCAGCGTGCGGTAGACGTCGCCCATCGCGACCCCGTCCGCCATCAGCGCCACCTCCAGGTTGCCGCGCGCGCCGCGGTGCAGGGCACGCCGGCCAGGGTGCTTGGCCACGTCCCAGAAATCCGGCCAGCCGGGCCAGCCGACCAGCTTCTGGCGGTCCCAGGCGAGCACGGTGGCAGAGACGTAGGCCGGCAGCCCGCACTCGCTGGCGTAGGCAGCGAAGCGGTCGCGCGGCACGCCGGCGGCGGCCATGGCGGTCCAGTCCAGCTTCTCCAGCAGCGGCGTGCGGCAGAGCGCGGTCAGCGCCGGGCCGTCCAGCAGCAGCAGGTCGGCCGCGTGGGCGGCCAGCAGCTTGCGCAGGGCATCGGCCGAGCCGTCCCAGGCTGGCTCGGCCAGCGTGGTCGAGCTGGCATCCGCATAGGGTTTGAGAAGGGTGGAGAGGACTGCGTCGTGGGCCGGGCCGGGCGCGATGGCTGCCGAGACAGGTTGCGGCGAGGCGTCGTCGGAGGGTGCCGCCCCCAGGGTCGCCAGCGAGGCAAGCAGCAGCAACGACGTACGCATCCATTCACCCTGGTGGCGGTGTGCCGCGATCCTATAGACCGCCCCAGACGGAAGGCCAGTGCTCGGGCAGCATGCTCAGTCAGCCGTCCAGCCCCGGGGAGTAAAAGTTTTGCTTCTTTTTTCAAAAAGAAGTCTTGCTTCCTTACTTCTGCCGCGCGCGCTTGCAATAAACCGCCCGCCTTGCGCATACGGAGCCCAACTCAAGGAGCCCCCTTCGATGCCCGACACCCACGTGACGCAGGAAGACTACAAGGTCCGTGATTTCTCCCTCGCCGAGTGGGGTCGCAAGGAGATCTTCATGGCCGAGGACGAGATGCCCGGCCTGATGGCGTTACGGGAGGAGTACGGCGCGTCCAAGCCGCTGGCCGGCGCGCGCATCGCCGGCTGCCTGCACATGACGATCCAGACGGCGGTGCTGATCGAGACGCTGACCGCGCTGGGCGCCACCGTGCGCTGGTCGTCCTGCAACATCTTCTCGACGCAGGACCACGCGGCCGCCGCGGTGGCTGCCGCCGGCGTGCCGGTGTTCGCGTGGAAAGGCATGAACGAGGAGGAGTTCAACTGGTGCATCGAGCAGACCGTGCGTGGGCCCGGTGGCTGGACGCCGAACATGATCCTCGATGACGGCGGCGACCTGACGCTGCTGATGCACAACAGCTACCCCGAGATGCTGGCCGACGTGCGCGGCATCTCCGAGGAAACCACCACCGGCGTGCACCGGCTGTGGGAAATGATGAAGGCCGGCAAGCTGCTGACGCCCGCGATCAACGTCAACGACAGCGTGACGAAATCCAAGTTCGACACCCTGTATGGTTGCC
>CAXUIR010000054.1:0-11067 GCA_964251005.1 uncultured Acetobacteraceae bacterium
GCTGAAGAAGTAGCCCGACACACCCTCGTCGCGCGCGGCAGCGAGCATGTTGGTGTTGATGAGCACGGAGAGCATGCACTCGGCCTTGTGGGTCTCGATGAACCCCATGCCGCCCATGTCCGCGGCCAGGTTGTAGACCTGCATGGTGTCTTGCACGACGGCGCGGCAGACCACCGGGTCCGACACGTCGCCCTGCCGGCTGTCGACGCCGTCGACGACCTGATACCACTCGGACAGCGGCTTGCGGTCGACAGCTCGGACATCATGGCCGGCGCGCTTGAGGTCCGCCACCAGGTGTCCGCCGATGAAGCCGCCGCCGCCGGTGACCAGAACCAGTCCGGCGTTCGAGCTTTGGCTCATATCAAACTGGTTTTCGAAGAACACAGACATTCCAACCAACCTCCTGCAAGCCGCGACCGCACCGGTGGCTGCGACAGCCTGGCGGCCGGTCGCTTCGTCGCGTCGGATCGCAATGTCGCTTGGATCGCGGCTGCTGGTGCACTGCGCAAAAGGAGACGGCGTGATGCATTTGGGTGCGGTGTTTTCGCCTGCTGCTGCGCGGGCTGCAGGGGGGTTAATCCGGGCGGTGGGGTGCTGCCGACAGGCCTATGGATGCAGCAAGCAAGGCAAGGCCTTCTTTTCTGAAGAAAAGAAGCAAAAGACTTTTGCTTCGGCTGTCGCGGAGGTTTCTGCAGCGCGTCCGCGCTCAAAACATCGTTGCTAGGCGGCTGCCTTTTCGGCTTCTTCGATGACAGCGCTTCGTTTGGCCCGGCCTGCTCAAGGCTCGCGTGAGCCGCGCATCAGTCCGCCTGCTTGCTCAAGCCAGGCGACACCCTGCCTATCCGGAGTAATGCCACTGAAGCGGCATCTGCGTGCTGCGCTGCATGGTAACGCTCAGCAGGCGGCTTGCGTCCCGTCTGGCGACGCTGCTGTTCTCGGGAGACTACGATGCGAAGTGTTGCGACGACCGCCGGCGAGGCACCGGTGTCTGCCATGCCGGAACAGGATGTATGCTGCCTCGACCGGTTGCCATCGTGCGGTTCCGATGCGGCGCCGAAGCGGTCCGCCGGCGTCCCGCGTCGGGCAGCACCGGTCGTCGTTGCGGCAAGCAACGCCACCTCCGTGCTGCCGGCTGCCGTGAACCGCGTGTTTCGGCAACGCACGAAGCTGCTGGTCTGGGCCGACGACGCGCCGCGGCCCTGGCACCTGGCACGCCGCCTGGCGCTGCACGTGGCCGACGCAGTGCTGGTCGGCGACGAGGTGACAGAGGCGGAGGTGATCCGGGCCGGCAAGCCGGCGAGCGCGGTATTCAACGTGCCGGGCCCATACGCAATCGACGCGTTCCTGCGCCGTCCGCCCGGCCGCACCGGCGAGGCCGCCCGCCGCCTCGTGGTCTGCGGCGGGCTGGCACCCGACGGCGACGGCCTGGCCATCCTCGCCAGCGCTGCCGCCTGGGCGGAGTGCCACCCGAGCCGCCGCCTGGAATTGTGCTGGGTGGGCAGTGGCGACCTCCGCCTGGTGCTCGCCGCGCAATCCCTGCCCGACAACCTGGTGCAGCGCTTCTCCGGTGCGCAGGACCTGGCAGGAACCGCCGCAGAGTTCCTGCAGTCGGGCGTGCTGGTCGCCGGTGCGGCTTGCCGCGCGGACCTGGCCTGCCGGGGCGAGTTGCTGGCCCAGGCGATGGCGAGCGGCCTCGTCGTGCTGTTCGACCGCGAGTGCCCGGTGGCTGGCCGCCTGCTGCGTCACGGCGTCACCGGGATCGGCTACCAGGCCGGCCGGGCTGCCGGCTTGCTGGACGCGCTGGGTGACGTGATGGACGCGTCCGCAGGCACGCTGGACCAGATGCGGGTTGCCGCGCGCATGCACGTGCTGCCGATGAACCCGCAGGGGTTTGAGGACCGTCTCGGCCGCGCGGTGCAGAGCGTCATGCGCGAGTCTGCGGCCGGCCTGCCGGATGGCCACGGCTTCGCACCCGCGCCCGTCCTGCAGGCACGGTGAGCGCGGACAGTTCGGCCGCCGCCCGCGCGCCGCACACCGCGGCACGCCCGGCGCAGCGGCACGCCGTCCTGCCACGGCGTCGCGGGACAGAGTGGCTGGAGGCGCAGGCCGATGCGCGCGCGCTGTCCTCCTCGCTCGACCCGCACCGCTTCGTGGCGGGGCTGCTGCTGTTGGCAGACGGCGCCGTCATCCTTGCCGCGGCCGGTATGGCCCTGCTGCTGCGCTACGGCCCGGTCCTGCCGCCGCCGCAGCTCGTCGTGGCAACGGGCCTGGCCCTGCTCATCATGTTCAACGCGACGCGGCAGGACGCCGGCGACCGCAGGCTCGCCGAGGCGTTGCCGGCGCAACTGGTCCACGTGCTGCGCCGCTGGGCGCTGACCATGGTGGCGCTGCTGGTGGGCGCCTACCTGACCAAGACGTCCGACAGCTACGCGCGCCTCTGGGCCGCCTACTGGTTCGCCATCGGCATGGCGGGGTTAGGCCTGGTGCGGCTGATCCTGGTGCGCCGGTTGCGCAGCTGGCGCCGGCAGGGGCGGCTGGCCCGCATGGTGGCCATCGTGGACCTCGACGGCACCGGCCGCGTGCTGGCCCGTCGGCTGCGGGACCGGTCGGATTTCGGCCGGTCAGCCGATGGGGAACCGGCAGAAGAGGTGCGCCTGCTGGGGGTCTTCGCGCCTGCGCGGTCGCCCGGCGCGCCGGCTGCACCGCGCAGCTCCACGATCGACGATTTGCTGGCACTGGCGCAGCTGTTCCGCATCGACGACGTGCTGGTGACGATATCCTGGCCCGGCAACCCGGAGACCCAGAGCGTGCTGCGCCGCCTGTCCACCATGCCGACCACGGTGCGCCTGTGCCCGGTGCTGCCGCCCGCTTTGGCCGCGCCGCGCTGTCAACCCGAACTGCTGCTGGGCAACCCGACGCTGATCGTCTGCCGCCGCCCGTTGCCAGGTTGGCACGTGGTCCTCAAGCGCGCGGAAGACGTGCTGCTCGGCAGCGTGATCCTAGCGGTACTCTCGCCGGTGATGTTGGCGGTGGGCATCGCGGTGCGGCTCGACAGCAGCGGGCCGGCGCTGTTCCGACAACGGCGGCTCGGCTTCAACAACAACCCAATCACCGTCTACAAATTCCGCAGCATGACGCATCGGCCGCAGCAGGACGAGACGGCCGTGGTCCAGGCCAGCCGCCAGGACCCGCGCATAACACGGGTCGGCCGGTTCATCCGCCGCACCAGCCTCGACGAGCTGCCGCAGCTGCTGAACGTGCTGCGCGGCGAGATGTCGCTCGTCGGACCCAGGCCGCACGCCATCGCGCACAACGAACAATACGCCGCGCTGATCGACGACTACCTCGGCCGCCACCGCGTGCAGCCCGGGATCACCGGCTGGGCGCAGGTGAACGGCCTGCGCGGCGAGACGGACACGCTGGAGAAGATGCAGAAACGCGTGGCGTTCGACCTTGCATACATCGAGCGTTGGTCCGTCGCGTTCGACCTGCGGATCATCGCGCAGACGGCGCTGGGCGTGTTGTTTCATCAGGGGGCTTACTGACGCGAAGCAAGCAAGGCCTTCTTTTCTGAAGAAAAGAAGCAAAAGACTTTTGTTCCTGCTGTCGCGGAGGTTTCTGCAGCGTGTACTCCAGATAGCAAAAGTTTTTTGCTTCTTTTTTTCAAAAAAGAAGCGCTTGCCTTGCCTTGCCAGCCCGCCCGAACGGGTTACAGACCAGAAGCCGATCCCCAAGCACGCGCCCGTCCTGCGCCATCTCCGAGAGCAGGCGTGAGCACCCCGCCTTCAAGGCCGAGGCGGCGATCAGCGCGTCCTGGAACACCAGCGATTCCCGCTCCACGAGTTCCAGCGCTCGCTCGTAGGTGGACAGCTCGGCGCTGACCGGCTGCGGGCAGAGCACGTGGAATATCGAGAGCGCCTCACGCACGTCGGGCCAGCTCAGCCCCAGCTGGCCGTAGGCGATGGCGACGAACTCGCTGAGGACCTGCCTGCTGGTCACGCCGCCGGCCGCCAGCGCCGCCGTTGCGGCAGCGCAGCGGCAATCGTTGGGCGCCGTGGCGTAGAGCAGCACGCCGGTATCGAAAAAGGTGTCAGCCCTCACCGGGTCTGCCTGGGTCGCGGCGGAACGCCAGGCCAGGCGGCAGGGTCCAGTCGAGCTGCCTCAATCGTTGTAGCGCCAGCCTGCGGATGTTGCTGCGTGCGCTGCTGGCGCCACGCTGGCTGCCGATCTCGATCGAGACGTCGTCGCCTTCCTGCAGTCCGAGCCGTTTGACGACCGAAGCAGGAAGCCTGACTGCCAGACTTCTTCCCCACCTGCTGACCTGCATCGCACGCCCCCGACAGTGCTGGCACCGTGCAACCCGGCACGTGGACCGATCTATCCAGGCCGGCGTGTCGGCGGCCAGGGGACAAAGGTTCTAACCCCAACGCATGGCGGCGGCCGGCGTGCGTGCGTGGAGCTCGACGTGAGGTTGCGGGGTCGCTGTTGCTTGTCCGTCCGTCGTGTCCGTTTGGAAGTTCGCTTGGATGCTCGGCTGGCGTGGGTTTTCAAGCACGGCGTGGCTCGGCTGGCCTGCGCCATCGGTCCGCGCGGGCAAGCCGGCCCTCCGGTGGCCGTAAGCACCGGAGCGTCATGCGAAGCACGCTCCTCGCTCGAGTGCGAACCACGCTGTTCCCTCGGCTGCGACGCACGCTGTTCTCCCAACGGCGACGCGTGCTCTTCGCCCGATTGCGACGCACGGCACTCGGCTGAGTTCGAAGCCCGCTGTTCGCCTGCCTCCGAACCACGCAATCGCATGACAGTGCCGCATTGTTTGGCCGCCAGGGCGATGTTCAAAACGGACACTTGGTTGCGGAACGGCAGGTCAGGACTGGGTTGTGCTTTTTATCACCAATGAGACCAGATGAACGTTTCTTGATGAACCCAGGTAATCATCATGGCGAAATCCGCACGTTCTTCAGATAGGAGGTTCAACGAGAGGTTTATCGATGCGCAACGAGCGATCCGTGAGTTTGGTGAGCGGGCGCAGGAAAATTCGGATTACCTCACGTTCCAGGAAAGGACGCGGCGTCTCTTTTAAGCTTGGTCGGCCGCCGTCGTCGGTGCACGAACGCAACCCCGTCGACGCTCAACGCTGCTTCTACAAGCCATTTGCTCAGTATTTGCAGTATATTGACTGTTTCAAACGCTGCCTTTCCGCTGCAGCGGTTCGCGCGAAAGTTGTCTATGTTGCCAGCAAACCACCGTGGCGTGAGGCCGGTAGTCTGCGTTCGTGTCAGCAGACTTTTGTTAGCGACCGCTTCCGCAACTCGCAGTTGGTGGTAAGTCGAGGTTAATTTAGCTTTTTCTCCCTGAATGCTCGCTATCTTCGGAATAGTACAGGGATCAAACGATGGACCTGCTTCATGATCTAAGAGGGTCTTCTCGGGCTACGGGCGAAGTTGCACCAGACCGGCACACGATCGTTGTTGTCGACACCTGCACCTTGTTTCGCGAGGGACTGGTCAAGATACTCCAGGCGTCACGCTTCGCCGTCTTGGCGTCTGCAGAGAACATTGCTGTCGCGCTCGCGCATGTCGATCAGGGCGACGCCCAGGCGATCGACCTGCTGATCTGCAGCCTGGACCCGCAACGCGGCATCGAGCCGCAGCTTGCAGCGATACGCGCCATGAGGGCCCGCGATGCCCGCACCAAGACGGTGCTGCTGATGCCGAGCTGCACGGCCGAGGACCTGCTGGCCGCCTTGATGTGTGGCGTCGACGGCGTGGTCCTGAAAGACATCTCCGGAGAGAAGCTGACCGCCGTGCTCGACCTCATCATCCACGGCCAGCACGTGCTGCCGGTGGGCATCGCGTTGCAGGTGTTCAGAGATCTGCGTCCCGCCTTCGCCGAGGTGGACCAGCGACAGAGCCGCGAGCCGGCAAGGGGTGCCGAACCGGCGGTGATGCGCCATGGCGCATCGGTGTCGGGCGATCTTGCAGCTTGCCCCGTCGAGGCCGCGGCCCAGCCCAGCGTGTTCGAGTCGGCCGACGCCGCCGGCTTGCGCGAGCGCACACACCACAAGACGACGCGCGGGCTGGGCCTGTCCGAGCGGGAGACGCAGATCCTGCAATGTCTGATCGAGGGCTACGCCAACAAGCTGATCGCACGACGGCTGGACATCGCCGAAGCGACCGTGAAGGTGCACATCAAGGGCCTGCTGCGAAAGATCAACGTGAGCAACCGCACGCAGGCGGCGATCTGGGCGCTGAACCAAAGCTTCACCGCGCAGCAGACGCATGCCGAACCGTTGCGTGTGCAGAACGGCAGGCCGGGACACGCGTTCGCCCAGCGGGTGACGGTCCCCGACGATCCGCTTCTGTCCGACGTCGTGGCCGTGCTCTCGCCGGTGATCGGCGGCGCGTCGCACCCGCACATCTAACACTCCAGACGCCGGAGACGCGCATGCCGCCTGCACGCCTGACCAGCCTGTTGCTCGCCGTGACGCTTGGCGGCTGCGCGTCGTTCCTCTCGCAAAGCGGCCCCAGCCGTTCGGTCGTGCTGGACCGCGCGGTCCCGGTGAAGGGGCCCTCACCGCAGCCGCTCACCTACGCCGTCGTGCCGCTCGATGCCGGACTCGTCGCCAGCCTCGGCGGCGACGATCCGGTGCCGGTGTTCTCCGCCGCACTCACCGGCGGGGCGGCCTCCGGCGGCGAGCTCGGCATCGGCGACACCGTGTCGCTCACCGTCTTCGAGTCCGGTGCCGGCGGCCTGTTCATCCCGAGCGACCCGGGCACCCGCAGCGGCAACTACGTCACCCTGCCGGCCCAGCAGATCGACTCCAGCGGCGACATCTCGGTGCCGTTCGCCGGCAGGATACACGCCGCCGGCCTGGCCACGTCGGCCGTGGAGCGCGAGGTCGACCGCCGCCTGGCCAGCCGCGCGCTGGACCCGCAAGCCATCGTGACGGTCACCGACAGGCGGGCCGGTGCGATCAGCATCACCGGCGAAGTCGGCAACGCCGCGCATTTCTCGCTCGAACCCGGAGGCGAAACAGTGCTTGGCGCCATCGCACGCGCCGGCGGCCCACGCTTTCCCGCCTACGAAACCACCGTGACCCTGCAGCGCGGCGGCCGGACGGAACGCGCACTGCTCGCCGTGGTGATGGCCGACCCGCAGCAGAACGTGGCGTTGCAGCCCGGCGACGGCATCTACCTGGGCCACACGCCGCGCTACTTCCTGGCGTTCGGCGCCACCGGCCCCGGCCAGTCGATCGGCCTTGTCAACCGCCGCTTCACCTTCGACGATACGCATCTGAGCCTCGCCGACGCCCTGGCCAAGGCCGGTGGGCTGGAAGACGACCGCGCCAACGCGCAGGCCATCTTCGTCTACCGGTTCGAACAGGCGGACCAACCTGCGCCGTCCGGCGCGGCGGCAACACCGACCGTCTACCTGCTCAACCTGACCGACCCGGCCGGGTACTTCTACGCCAACAAGTTCCGTATCCATAACGAGGACACTTTGTTCGTCTCCAACTCGCCCTCGACGGACCTGGCGAAGTTCCTGGCGCTGGTGTTGCCTGCTGCGTATTCCGCGTCCGGCTTTCGGTCAGGGTTTTAATGACTTCGAACGCAAAGCAAGCAGTTCTTTTTTGAAAAAAAGAACCGCTTGCTTTTGTGAGTCAGCATCAACGCCGGCTGGTATTACTTTCTTCTCGATCGTCAGGAGTCAAAACTTAGGGTTGCTGGTACAAGACGTGCTGTCTCATCTGCCCGCGACAGCGCTCCCAAAGCTTTTTGCTTCTTCTCGAAAAAGAAGCCCTTCCCTTCTGTTTTGCCGTTCGCCCTAAACTCTACTCGATCATTGCCCACGAAACGGCAGCCCCTCGAGCAAGCAGAGGTGTTCACGGCAGTGGTCGAACTACCCGTGCAGGCTCTGTGACAGCCCTGCCGCAGCAAGCCCGATCACGTGGACCTCGTAGCCGGGCGAGAGCGTCAGGAAAGCGCCTCCGGCGCCGTCGTCCGACACAGCAGGGATGCCAGCCCCTTGCGGCAGCAGGATGCTGACACCCGGGCCGGCGATGACGGTCACGTCGGTCGCAAGAGACGCGATGTCGATCGTCAGGCCGGACGCGGCGTCCACGATGTCCGTCTGGCCGCCGCTCAGCTCGACCGTGGCACCGGCGCCGCCGATGAACAGCGCGAGGTTCCCGCCACCACCCAGCAAGGTGTCACCCGGGCCGGACAGCGCCACCGTGTCCGCACCGGCGCCGAGCCGGACCGCGTTGTCTCCGCCGCCGAGGCTGACCGCGTCGCATCCGTTGCCGAGGGTGACGCCGGCGAGCCCGGTGCCGCCTGTCAGCGTGTCGTTGCCGTCGCCCAGCCGCACCAGCGCGCCGCTGCCCGACCCGAGGGCGACCTGGTCGTCTCCGTTGCCGAGCACGATGGTGTTGCCGTTGCCGCCAAGTGCTACGCTGTCGCTGCCGGCGCCCAGTGTCAGGCTGACGAGGCCGGTGCCGCCCGAGACGCTATCGTCTCCGTTGCCGCCGGCCACCAGGTGGCCGGTGCCGCTGCCCAGCGCTACCGCATCGCTGCCGTCGCCAAACTGCAGCGTGTTGTTGTTGCCGCCAAGTGCCACGCTGTCCTGGCCGTTGCCCAACGTAAGGCCGACCAGGCCGGTGCCGCCGAACACGCAATCGTCTCCGTCGCCGAGCTGCACGAGGTGGCCGGTGCCGCTGCCGAGGTTCACCAAGTCCGCGCCGTCGCCAAGACAGATCGTATTGTTGTTACCGCCGAGTGCCACGCTGTCCCGGCCGTCACCGAGGGTGAGGCCGACCAGGCCGGTGCCGCCGAACACGTCATCGTCGCCGTCGCCGAGCCGCACGAGGTGGCCGGTGCCACTGCCGAGATCGACACGATCTGCACCGTTGCCAAGCCGGATGGTGTTGTTGTTGCCGCCCAGTGCGACGCTGTCCTGGCCATCGCCGAGCGTGAGGCTGACCAGCCCGGTAGCGCCGGCAACACAGTCGGCACCATCTTGCGCCGACACCAGGTCGCCGGTGCCGCTGCCGAGCAGCACCGTGTCCTGGCCAACACCGAGTTGTACGGCATTGTTGTTGCCGCAGACTGCAACGTTGTCGTTGCCATCGCCGAGGCTCAGGTTCGCGAGGCCGCTGCCGCCCCTCAGCGTGTCACGGCCGTTGCCGGCGCTGACAAAGGCGCCCGTGCCCGTGCCGAGGTCGACGGCGTCGGCGCCGTTGCCGAGCGACAGGTAGACGTCGCTCCCGGTCATCGCCACGCTGTCATCGCCGTTGCCGAGGGTCACGCCGGACAGGCTGCCCACGTTCTGCAGCGTGACGTCGCCGTCCCTGGCAGCGACGAGGTCGCCGGTGCCGCCAGACAGGTCGAGCAGAACGCGTGCCTCGCCGAGCCTGAGATAGAGGCCGTTGCTGGTGAGCGTCTTGCGCATTGTTATGCTTGTCGACCAGGTTCATCTTTGTGGGCGAAGCAAGCAGTTCTTTTTTTGAAAAAAAGAACCAAAAAACTTTTGTTCCCTGGAGTGCACGCTGAAGGAAGCTCCGTGACAGCAGGACCAAAAGTTTTTTGCTGCTTTTTTTCAAAAAAGCAGGCCTTGCTTTGCTTTGTCTGCACGTCAGGCTTCCAGCGCAGTCGCGTTCCGCACGACGACCAGCTCGGTGTCGTGAGCACTGGCCGGCGGACGACGATGCAGACCACCGGTTGTCAGGGAAGGCCGCTGTTCACCCAGCACCCGCCGGGCGAGGCGCTGGCACGGTAGCTCGAACCAGCGCTGTGCGACGGCGGCGGCGGCGATGCAGAGCGCAGCGACCGCCAGCAGGCAGGCCACTCGAACCCAAAGCGGGCTGCCCGCCAGCCCGGGCCCGTAGGCCCACAGCGACAGCCGCAGCGGCATGTAGTGTATCAGGTAGAACTAGAACGAAATGCGGCCGAGAAACATCGCCGGGCCGCTCGTCAGCACGGCGTCCACCGGGCCACGCTGGTAGGCAAGGCCGAGGATGATGCCGCCGAACCCCAGCACCGCGAACAGGTTCAGCGGCCGCCACGTCAGGCACAGCAGGATCCAGCCCAGCGACGCCAGCGTCAGCAGCGCGGCCCAGCCCTCGCCCGCCGGCCAGAACCGGAAGCAGCGCTGCAGCGCGATGCCGGCGACGAAGCAGAACGCCATGCGGACCAGGCCGAACGCAGCCGTGGGGTTATCGGTCGCGTGCCCGAAGGCACGCATCGCGCCTATCAGCAGCAACAAGCTCAGCGCGGCGCCCACGCCCGCCAGCACCGCAGACCGGCAGCGGCACGCCGCCCAGGCGAGCAGCGGGAACAGCGCGTAGCCGAACACCTCGGCGCTCAGGCTCCAGGCCGGACCGTTCCACTGTCCCGGCTTTGCCACCGACCAGGTTTGCGCCAGCACCAGCGACTGCACGAAGCCGAGCCGGGAGAAATCATGGTCGTGGTAAGCGATCGGCGCGCCGTGCAGGAAACGCGTCCAGCCGACGAAGCCCGGCAGGAAGAGTGCCACCGGCACCAGGGCGAGCAGCACAAGCGTGTTCAGCGGGTAGACTCGGAAGAAACGCAGCACGTAGAAGCGCCACACCGCGTCGCGGCGGATCGACACGAAGTCGGCCTCGTGCGCGTGCATCAGGATGAAGCCGGACAGCACGAAAAACAGGTCCACGCCGCGGAAGCCGTTATACATGAAGCCGTTCCGGTTGATCGACGGCGCGTTTAGGTAGGTGGCGAGCACGATCTGCGCGTGCGTCAGGCAGACGTACAACGCTGCCACGCCGCGTATGCCCGTCAGGCTCGGTATCGCGCGCGACTGGCTGCTCTGCTGCATCTCGTTTCTCTCCGGCGCTGGAGACCGGATGTAGCAAGTGCGGCGTTGTCTCGCAGGGACGCATCGGGGTTAGGCGTGCGTGGCTGAGAGACAAGGCAAGCGGTTCTTTTTTGAAAAAAAGAACCAAAGAACTTTTGTCGCCTGTAGGTGCGCGCGGTGAAACATGTCGTTTCAGCCGTCCGCGACAGCGCGCGCAAAAGCTTTTTGCTTCTTTTTCTC
>CAXUIR010000055.1:0-1064 GCA_964251005.1 uncultured Acetobacteraceae bacterium
CCGCCCACCTCGCGCCCGCGACGCTGGCGGCCGGTGTATTGGCCGCCTTGCTGCTGCCCGCCTGGCTGCTGCCCGCCTTGCTGCTGGGTGCCTTGCGGTTGGCCGTTCTGGCCCTGCCCGTTCGGCGCGTAGTGCGGCTGCGGCGCCTGGCCCTGGTAGTGACCGTTCTGGCCGCCCTGCGCCCCCTGGCCGCCATGCGCCTGGGCACCGTTCGGCGCGTTCTGCTGGGCCGCCTGGTTGATGGCGTTGACGATGCGGAAGTAATGTTCCGCGTATTGGAAGTAGCTCTCCGCCATCACCCGGTCGCCGGATCCGGTCGCGTCGCGGCCGAGCTGCAGGTATTTCTCGAACAATTGTTGGGCAGTGCCGCGGATGCGCAGGTCCGGGCCGGAGCTGTCGAAGACGTGGTTCCTGTTGAGCGGCACGTTGCCGCCGTATTGCCGCGGGCTGCCGCCGCCCCCGCCACCGCCGCCGCCGTTACGGTGGGTGCGTCCGCGCATGCGTTTCATGTTCATCCGGTTACAATCAGCTTCCCTGTTCGAGGCGATCCGGCCCAGTCGCGCGCTGGCCACCCGGCCGGCAGACTAGTCTGGTTCGAGGCGATCGCCATTGCCCTGTGGCCGCAGACGTTGTGGCTCACCGGCCGGATTAGCCTGGCGAACGCCGACGAACGATCCACAGCGTGCCCAAACCCCTGGCAAGAAACCTTGCCTTGTCGAGCCCGCATCCCGTGCGCGGCCGGACCCTAGCTGGCAAAGGCGCCGCTGCCAAACGTTTTCTCAACCGGCCGCTGCACAACCAGGGCGCGTGGCGTGCCGGCCAGGTCGGGCCTGGTGGCCACGTGGGACAGGCCGGCCTGCGCCGCAAGGTCAGCCACCGCCTGCTCCTGCCCGGCGCCGAGTTCCAGCACGCCCACGCCGCCGGGGGCCAGGCGTTGCGCGAGCTGCGGCATTAGCGCGGCGTAGGCGCGCAGGCCGTCGGCGCCGCCGTCCAGCGCGCGGTGGGGTTCGTAGCCTCCGACCTCCGGCATCAGCCCGGCGATGGCGGGGCTGTCGATGTAGGGC
>CAXUIR010000055.1:1074-7924 GCA_964251005.1 uncultured Acetobacteraceae bacterium
GCCATCCCGGCTCCGGCACTGGTGGCCACGGAACTGGCGGACAGCGCGGCGGCCCAGTCGCCGGCCAGGAAGGCGGCGCGCGACGCCAGGCCAGAAGCGCCGGCGTTGCGGCGGGCCAGGTCAGAAGCTGCGGGCGAGAGGTCCACGCCGACGCCGAACGCGTCGGTATACTCGGAGAGGGCGGCCAGCAGCAGGCAGCCGGTGCCGGTGCCCAGATCCAGCACGCGCCGGACCTGGCGCCGGCCGGGCAGTGCCGCAAGCGCCGCCTCGATCAGGGTTTCGGAGTCGGCACGCGGGATCAGGGTGTCCGGCGAGACGTCCAGCGTCAGCGTCCAGAAACCCTGCCGGCCGGTGATGTAGGCCAGCGGCTCGCGGCCGGCGCGGCGGGCGACCAGGGCCTCGAACGCGACGGAGTCGAGCTGCACGTCGGGTGCCAGCAGCGTTCCCGGCGAGACGCCCAGGAGGTGGGCGGCCAGCAGCCGTGCCTCGCGCCTGGGCTGATCCAGGCCCGCTATGGCAAGCCGCTGCTGCGCCAGCGCCAACGCGTGGTCCAGGCGCACTGACACCGGCGGCGGGATGCGTATATGCTCCCGGTGCTGCATGGCACTATGAGGCGTCGATGCGTCTGCCGATCCCATTCCTCGTCCTCGCGTCCGGCCTGCTCGCCTGGGTCGCCGCCCCACCGGGCGCCGCCGCCACGGCCGCCACCGTCAGCTTCCACATCAGCGACGAGACGGACCCGGCCGAGGTGGCCGAAGCCACCACCGTGTTCATCAACGGCCAGCTGGTGGCCCACTTCGAACTGAGCGCCACCCACCCGTTCGGCGACGTGGCCGTGACCGTGCCGGCCGCCGACACCTACGAATACGCGCTGTGCGGCCGCATCACCATCCGCGCGGCCGACGGGCACAGCGAGACGCACGTGCTCGACGACGGGGCGACGATGGGCGATCCGTCCGGCCGCCACCTCGAGGCGCTGGCGTCGGACGGGTTCACCACGTTCTTCCTGGCGGAGCGCACGGGCGGGCAGACGGGGGCGCCGACCGATCTGCACCGGACGAACGTCTGCAGCATTCCCACGTCCTAGGGGCGGCGAGGGTCCCGACCGCCTCTCGTCGATGGAGCAGAGAACGCGATATGCCGTCGCTGTTTGAGATCCTCACCGCCCACAACACCACGCTGGCCCTCGATCCGGCGTCGGGAGTGGTCGTTTGTGCCAGGCAGGTGGAAGCGCCACTCATCCGGATCATCGTCGGCATGCCAAAGCAGGTGCCGTTGGCGATCCTCACTGCCGACCACGCCGAAGAGCTTGCCATCGGGCTGCCGAGCTTTCCTCCGAGATGTTCGCTGCATGTTGCCCATCGGGTCGAGCTGCCTGCAGATCGTGCCGCTTTCGTAAGCCCGACCAACCTGACCTACCTGACGGCACCACCTCCAAGCGGTGACCCACATACGGCCGTGCTGAGCGCCGACCGCCGCCTCTCCTGGGAGACGTTTCAACTCAAAGCCGTGCCAGCCGGGTCGGTGCAGCGGCCTGCGCGTGAGCGGATCGCAACCGCGGAGCGCCTCGTTGCCGCCCCGTTGACCGCTGACCGGACGGTCTTGTGCCTGAAAGAACAATGGCCGCACGTCGGGCAGGCCCTGGATGCGTGTCTGCCGCTCATCAGCACAGCCGAACTGGACAGACTGGCTGATTGGTTTCGGTCCGATGCCACAGTTCTGGCAACTCTGTCCCAGGCGTTCTCGGCAAACATCTGGGCATCGCACGCCTTGCCGGAACTTGCGTCACGGTTTGCCGCCCAGGCTGCTGACGTCTCGTTTGGCGAAGTTCCTCATCCTGGCAGACCCGGAATTTTCGGCGGGCTGTTCGGTCAGCGCGAGTCACACGAGCATCCGCGACCTCCTGCTTTGGCGGAACAACCGAGCCAGGCGAAACGCGTTATAGGCCCCGAGTTGGACTTCCTTGCGTCACACGAAGGATGCCGGACGTTCCTCTCCTTTCCGCATGCCTGTGCCGTACGCGCACGACGTGGCGTCCGTCCGACGCATGCATTGGCAATGCTGGCAGCCGCCCGCAACGAGGGTGTCTACCTGGTGGAGTGGCTTGCGTATCATCGGCTGCTCGGCATCAAAGACTTTTTTATCTACAGCAACGACAACGAAGACGGGTCGGACGCGCTGCTCGCGGCACTGGCCGATGCCGGCGTGATCACCTGGATCAACAACAAGGTCGAACGGGGGGCTGCGCAGTTCAAGGCATTCGGACATGCGCTCGGTTTCATGCCCGACCTGCTGTCGTTCCGCTGGACCTTGATGATCGACCTGGACGAGTTTCTGGTGCTGGACCGGTCCAGGCATGCCGACGCGATTGCATTCAGCGATTGGCATACGGAGCGGGCTGCTGACACCGTCGCCATCAACTGGCAGTTCTTTGCGCCCGAAGCGAATGGCAACGTCCTGTCCGAGCCGATCACAGCGCGGAACAAGCGTGTGCTGTCCGCTGCACAGATGGGCGAAGGCGTGAGGCTGGTGAAATCCATGTCGCGCCCGAACCGGGTCATGCACTCGGAAGCCCATGTTCCGTTTGCTGATCCCCGCAGCACGTTGGTGACCTTGAACGCCAACGGTCAGCTTCACAGCTGGCATAACGCTCCTGCCGGCCAGCCGCATTCTCCGAAATTCGCCGACAAGGTGACCACGGGGAGCGCGGTGGTAAACCACTACATCTACAAATCACCCGAGGAGTGGCTCTGGAAGCGGACACGGAACCCGGGTGACCAGTCCGTGGTGAAGGCAGGTGCAGCGAAGCTGATCACCGAGCAGTCCGCAAAATCGCTGCTGTCGCACTTGCATGCACGCAACCTGCAGGTGGACGATCGTGCGTCCACGTCTACACCTGGCCTGCAGCAGGAAATATGGGAGCTCGGCAGGTTACCGGGCGTCGCCGCGGCAGCAGCCGACGTTCAGACTCGATACCTGGCTCGACTCCATGAAATCCGCGAGACCTACCGTCGTGCGCCGGAGGTGCGACTGTGGTCTGCGCACGCAAGAGAGTTCTTGAGTCTGGCGGGCTGCTGAAAGATGGCGCGGGGCCAATCAGCTCGGACGTCACCCTACCAGCACCGAAGTGTCGACGCGCATTATGCCAGCCCGCGTTGATGCTGACAGTCGCAAAGGCAAGGAAGACGTCTGGTTCTGCTAGCATGTGACGCTTGCATCAGCATTCTACATTTCGATGCATGCAAGAATCTAATGTTAGCGGCCTTGATGCTCACTTACAGACAGCAAGCAGTCCTTTTTGAAAAAAGGAACCAAAAAACTTTTGCTCCGCTGTCGCGCGCTCTCCGGATAGGCCCGCGACAGCGGAGACAAAAGTTTTTTGCTTCTTTTTTTCAAAAAAGAAGGCCTTGCTTGCTTCGGAACGGTCGATCTCCAGGCTCGCTGGTACCACACAGCCAAGAACTCGAATTGCGCATCGGCTAAAACAGGCTTTGCGCTTGTTCAGGCGAAGCAGCCCTTACCTTAGCTGCAGCTGCGCTCTACCCGATCGCCCTCGCCGCCCAGCTCAGACCTACACAGGCGCCTGCCGCCACTACCCAACCCAGACGAGGCCTAGAGCGTAAGACGCGCGGAGCGAGCACCGAAACCAGAAACGGCGCCGCGCACGCCAGATCCACCGGCACTAGCCGGCCGCGGTCCGACGCGACGACCGCCGAGGCGGCCGTCATCACCAGCGAAGCCGCCACCTGCGGCGTCACCGGCCGCAACCCGAGCAGCACCAGGCCTGCCATTCCGGGAACGACGGCCGCACGCGCCCAGTGCGTGGCCGCCCCCGACACTAAAAGCGAGCCGGCCAAGGCGGCAGACGCCGCGACGCCACCCCAGCCGTCATCGTTGCGGACAAGCCAATTTGACGCCGACAGCCCCGCGGCCAGGCCCAGAAACACCGGCACGCAATAGAGGATGGCCGGCCCCGCCATCGGCGCGCCGCGCAGCCACCATGCGCCGACGCCGGCGCAGAGAAGACCGGTCAACCAGGCGAGGCGTGGCTTCGAGCCGGCGCGCAAGGCCGCCTCGAGCAGCAGAATGACCGCCAGGCCAGGCAGGCGCGCCAGCGGCGGCGGATGCAGGCCGGTCCAGTGCGCATCCAGCAACAGCCACCCGGCCAAAACCGCGACCAGGCAGGCCAGCGCCGCGCCGCGCGCCGACTGCGCAACACCCGACAGCCGCAGGGCCAACGCCACGGCCAGCGTAGCGGCGGGTGGGCGCCATAGCTGCAGCGTCAGCACGTGCATGGCGAGATGGTAGGCGTGGGCCAGGATGGCGTGCATGGGAGAACGCCGTTGTCTTGGTCGGGCGAAGGCAAGGCAAGCGGTTCTTTTTTGAAAAAAAGAACCAAAAAACTTTTGCTTCCGCTGTCGCGCGCTCGCGGGAGAGTCCGCGGCGGCGGAGCAAAAGTCTTTTGCTTTTTTTCTTCAGAAAAGACGGCCTTGCTTCCTTGCCTTCCGACGCTATCGCCGGCTGTCCGTGCCGCGTATGTCTCCCCACGTGCCCAAACGACCAACCGCCCCGCCGCAGCCGATGACCGAGGGCCCGGTAAGCGGCCGGCTGTTGCAGCTGACGGTGCCTGTCGCCTGGGGCATCCTGTCCCTGCTGGGCTACCGCCTGGCGGAAGCCTGGTTCGTGGGCCAACTCGGCGGCGACGCGCTGGCGGCCATCAGCTTCGCGTTCCCGGTGACCATGGTGGTGTTCAGCGTCTCGATCGGTCTGGGCGCCGGCACGTCGTCGGTGATCGCGCGTGCGCTGGGGGCCCGCGAGGCCGGCGTGCCACGCCTCGTGGCGGACTCGCTGCTCCTGACCGCGCTGGTGGGCGGCGCGTGCGCTGCCGCCGGCATGGTGTGGGCGCACGTCCTGGCGCGCCTGCTGGGCGCGGGGCCGGATCTCGCACCCGCCATCGCCGGCTACCTGCGTGTGTGGTTTCCCAGCGCGGTGCTGGTGCTGGTCGCACAGGTGGGGCTGTCGGCCGCGCGCGCGGCGGGGGACGCGAACTTCCAGGGCACCGCATTGGTCGCCTCCTCGGTGCTGAACCTGGCGGCGGCACCGGTGCTGATCCTCGGCGCGTTCGGCCATCGCGGGCTGGGCCTGAACGGCGCGCCGGTGGCCAGCCTGGTCGCCTGGGTGCCGCTGCTGGCCGCGACAGTCTGGCGGCTGCGCACGCTGCACCTGCTCTCCTTCGAACACCTGCGCCTGGCGGAGTTCGTGGTCTCCTCGCGGCGGATCCTGCGTGTGGGGCTGCCGGCCGCGGCCACCAACACGGTCATCCCGGTGGCGGCCGGCATCATCACCCGGCTGCTTGCACCCTACGGACACCAGGCGGTGGCCGGCTTCGGCCTGGGCACGCGGGTGGAGGCGCTGGCGATGGTGCCGTTCTTCGCGCTGTCCGCGGTGATGAACCCGTTCGCCGGGCAGTGCGCCGGCGCCGGGCGCATCGGGCGCGTGCGCGAGGCGATGCGGGTGACGGCCTGGTTCTGCGCCGGCTTCGGCGCGCTGCTGGCTGCCGGGCTGTCTCTCGGCCGGTTCTGGATCGCCAGCCGCTTCACCACCGACGCCGGCGTGATGCTGGCAGCCACGGCCTACCTGGCGCTGGTGCCCATCAGCTACGGGCCGGCGGGGATGATCGCCATCGCCAACGCGGCGTTCAACGGGCTGAACCGGCCGCTCTCGGCGGTGGCGGTGTCGGTGGCGCGAACGCTGGTGGTGAACGTGCCGGTGGCCTGGCTGGGCGGGATGCTGCTGGGGGCGCGCGGCGTGTTCCTGGGGATCTGCGTTGCCAACCTGGTGGTGGGGGTTGGGAGCTTCGTGTGGGTGTACGCGGTAACCGGGCGGGGGACGCGGGTTGCACCGGAGACGGTGCGTGATGCGTTGGCGCGGAAGGCTGAAGCGTAAGGAAGCAAGCGCTTTTTTTTCGAGAAAAAGAAGCAAAGAGCTTCTGCGCGCGCTGTCGCGGACGGCTGATACGACATGTTTCATCTTCGCGCGCCTGCGCCATTAACCGTAGCGCTGCTTGAGGCGGCGCACGTGGACGCAAAGCGGGTTCTTTTTTGAAGAAAGAACCAAGGAACTTTTGTCCCCTGTTTATACCACCGGCCTTGATGCTGACTTACAGAAAGCAAGCAGTCCTTTTTTGAAAAAAAGGACCAAAAAACTTTTGACTCCGCTGTCGCGCGCTCTCCGGATGAGTCCGCGACAGCGGAGACAAAAGTCTTTTGCTTCTTTTCTTCAGAAAAGAAGGCCTTGCTTTCTTTCTACGCCGAACGCGAGCTTCCCCCGCATCCGCAAACTCGCCGCGTTCAGCTCCACGAGCGTTTCCGGATGCGCGACTATCGCCTCCGCCACGGCCACCGCCCGCCGCAGATCGGCGTCCGCGGCGTGACGGATCGCCGGCCGCGCCACCACCTCGTGCCAGGGCCGGCCGTAGGCCGCGTCCAGGCACACCCGCATGAAGCAGTGGTCCAGCCGGATTGGCCAGCGGTGCCGGGCGGCGGCTTGCGGCAGGGCGACGCGGGTCAGCTCCAGCCAGTGCGCCACCAGCGCGGCACGCTCGGCGTCCGTCGCCGGCATCCGGCTCTTCGCCCCGCGCGTAGGCTTTATTGTCATGAGGACGCCACATAGTGATCGATCGCGGCGTAACCCAGGAAAGTCCCTGACGAACTCGCGCACGGCACGCGCATTGGGCGGAGAGCGGACCGGATGGGACACCTATGATGGCGGGACGTGGCTGTGCAGTCGCGGTG
Source organism: uncultured Acetobacteraceae bacterium (assembly GCA_964251005.1). Taxonomy (GTDB): domain Bacteria; phylum Pseudomonadota; class Alphaproteobacteria; order Acetobacterales; family Acetobacteraceae; genus BOG-908. Next base: position 7,869 of record CAXUIR010000055.1, read on the forward strand.
ATGGCCAAGGCGCCGCGTCCCGGCTTCTGCAAGACCAGGCTCACCCCGCTGCTCTC
>CAXUIR010000055.1:7934-10197 GCA_964251005.1 uncultured Acetobacteraceae bacterium
GGCACGCAATTGTTGCTGGCCGACGGCTCCGGCGACATGCCCGCGGGCGTCGCCGGCTTCGGCCGCTGCCTGCTGCACGCCGTGCGCAGCCTGCTCGCCGCCGGCTACGACAGCGTCTGCGTTCTCAACGCCGACAGCCCCAACCTGCCCACCGCGTTCCTGATCCGGGCCGCCCGGCTGCTCGCAGCGCCGGGCGCCGGCGCGGTGATGGGATCGGCGGAGGACGGCGGCTACTATCTGCTCGGCGTGGGCCGCGCCGAGCACCGTCTGTTCACCGACATCACCTGGAGCACCGAGCTCGTTGCCGGCCAGACGCGCGAGCGCGCCCGTGCATCAGGCATCGCACTTGCCGAGTTGGAGCCGTGGTACGACGTAGACGAGGCGTCCAGTCTGCGCCGCCTGCTGGCAGACTTGGAGGCGCCCGGCAACGCGGGCTACGCCGCGCCGGCCACCTCCGCCTGCGTGAGGCGGCTGAACCTTGCTGATCAGCTGCGCTGTGCGGCTTAAGGCAAGCGGTTCTTTTTTGAAAAAGAACCAAAAACTTTTGTCCCCTTGCGTCTACGCTGTGGGAAACGCCGCGACAGACTAATCAAGCTTTTTGCTTCTTTTTCTCGAAAAAGAAGGCCTTTCTCCTTGGAGCACGCACGCATGTTCGAGACCCTGGCGCCACCCACCGCACTCGACCCGCGCCGCTACTTCGAGCAGGTGTCCGTGCGCGGCGCCGAAGCAGTGGCCCCGCCGGTCTGCGTCTACCTGGAGGTGACCAACCGCTGCAACCTGCTGTGCGAGACCTGTCCGCGCACCTTCGAAGCGTTGGAACCGCCAGCCGACATGAGCTGGGAGCTGTTCACCAGCATCGTCGACCAGTTGCCGAACCTGAAGCGCGCGGTGCTGCACGGCGTGGGCGAGCCGATGCTGGTGCGCGAGCTGCCGGCGATGATCCGCTACCTGAAAGCCCGCAACGTGCACGTGCTGTTCAACACCAACGGCACGCTGCTGCGGGAAAAGCGCTTCCGCGAGCTGATCGACGCGGGATTGGACGAGCTGCGCGTCTCGCTGGACGCCGCCGACGCCACCACCTACGCCACCGTGCGCGGCAAGCCGTTCTTTGACCGCATCGTGCGCGACGTGCGGCTGATGCGCGACTACCAGAAGCTGCACGGCGTGGAGAAACCGGTCGTCTCGCTATGGCTGACCGGGCTGAAGGAGACGGTGCAGCAGCTGCCTGACTTCGTGCGCCTGGCCGCCAGCATGGGCGTCGCCGAGGTGCACCTGCAACGCCTGGTCTTCGACGAGGCCGGTTTCGGCATGGCGCGCGCGGAGAGCAGCCTGTTCGAGCAGACGCAGGCCGACGAGGGGGCCGCCATCGCCGCCGCGGTGGAGCTGGGCCGCACGCTGGGCGTGATGCTGGACGCGTCGGGTGCGACCGAGCCCGGGCTGAGCCTGCAGCGCCAGGGCGAGCAGCCCTGGGCCACCTGTCGGCGCCCGTGGAGCCTGATGTACTTCACCGCGCATGGCCGCGCGCTGCCGTGCTGCATCGCGCCGTTCTCCGCGCGTGGTTACGAGACGTATACTTTGGGCGACGCCAAGACGCAGAGCCTGGCGGAGATGTGGAATGGCGGCGCGTATCAGGCGTTTCGCGAGAAGCTGCTGAGCGATGCGCCGCCGGCTCCCTGTGCGAATTGCGGGCTGCGATGGAGTTTGTAAGCAAGGCCTTCTTTTTTGAAAAAAAGAAGCTAAAAACTTTTGCTCCTCTCGCTGTCAGAACTGTGTACCTAGCGTGGACACCGCGCACCTGAGGGAACAAAAGTTTTTTGGTTCTTTTTTTCAAAAAAGAACTGCTTCGCTTCCTTTCTTTCTTGGCGCCCTCATCACGATTTTCGTGCTGGCAGCGCCTTTGTTCCACCTGCCCGGCTCCATCTGGGCCGGCACGCTATGGCGCAAGGACACCGTGCTTGGCCTGCTGACGGCCGCCACTCTTGCCTACCTGGCCGCCGTGGCGCTCGTGCTGCGCGCAGCGCTGCCGCGCTGGTCGATGGGCTGGATCGTCGCTGTCGCCCTGGTGGCGCGGCTGGGTCTGCTGGCGTTCCCGCCGTTCATGTCCAGCGACGTGTTCCGCTACGCCTGGGACGGCCGCGTGCAGGTGCACGGCATCAACCCGTATCGCTACGTGCCCACCGACCCCGCTTTGGCGGGCCTACGCGACGCGGCGATCTTCCCCAACATCAACCGGCTGGACTACGCGCACACGATCTATCCGCCG
>CAXUIR010000055.1:10207-11062 GCA_964251005.1 uncultured Acetobacteraceae bacterium
GCTGCGGCTGGAGGCGGCCGGCATGGCGGCGGGGTGGCGCGTGCTGGTGCTGGCCGGCCTGCCGCCGGCCCGGCTGCTGATCTACGCCTGGAATCCGCTGGCGATCTGGAGTGCGGCGTCCGACGGCCACGTCGACGCGGTCGCCGTGGGCTTCGTGGGCCTGGCGCTGCTGGCCCGTGCCACGCGCCGGCAGGGCCTGACGGGCGCGCTGCTGGGGGCGGCGGTACTGACCAAGTTCCTGCCGCTGGTCATCGCCCCCGCGCTGTGGCGGCGCTGGGGTTGGCGGCTGCCAGCCGCCTGCCTGGCGGTGATCGTCGCGCTGTACGCCTGCTACGTCGGCGCCGGCTGGCAGGTGCTGGGGTTCCTGCCTGCCTACACGTCGGAGGAAGGCATGGCGCAGGGCTCGGGCTTCTGGCTGCTATCCGCGCTGGGGAGCGTGGTCCGCCTGCCGCGCGCGGCCAGCCTCGTCTATGTCGGCGCCTGCGCGCTGGTGCTGGCCGCGGCCGCGCTGTGGATAGCCTTCCGCCAGCGCGTGCAGTCCCACCCCGCGGACATCGTGCGCGCCTGCAGCAACGCGGCCCTGCGGGCGGGCGGCACGATGGCGGCGATGGCGCCGCACTACCCGTGGTACTACGTCTGGCTGGCGCTGCCGGCCTGCGTAGCGCCCTGGCGCAGCGTGGTGTTCCTCTCCTGCGCAGCGTTGGTCCTGTATTGCGACCCCTACCACGCGACGCTGCTGTTCCCCTTGCTGCTGTTCGTGCCGGCCCTGGGCCTGGCCGCACTGGACGTGGCTTACGGCAAGCCGATCGCCGCCGGAGAAGCTGATGCCGCCTGATGCCACTCCCCTCCCGCCCC
>CAXUIR010000056.1:0-4540 GCA_964251005.1 uncultured Acetobacteraceae bacterium
GCGGCGGCTACGAGTCCGGCGCCGTGGCCGCGTATTTCTCCTCGGGGGGCAGCACCCGGACCGGCACGCTGACCTCCGTCGGCGTGGACGGGGCCACCAACGCCGGCGAGGGCGACCCGGACGGCGCGGACGGCGAGGTGCAGCTCGACATCGAGGTGGTGGGCTCGATCGCACCCGGTGCCGACATCGCGGTGTATTTCGGCCCTAACCAGGGCAGCGGCTTCCACGACGCCATCAGCCAGGCGGTCAACGACACCGCCCGCACCATCTCGGTGATCTCCATCAGCTGGGGCGGCCCGGAGAGCAGCTACGCGGCGCAGGATGTTGCCGCGTTCGAGCAGGTGCTGGCGCAGGCGGCCACGCTGGGCATCACCGTGTGCGTGGCCTCCGGTGACAGCGGGTCCTCCGACGGGCTGACCGACGGTGCGAACCACGTGGACTACCCCGCCTCCAGCGTCAGCGTGCTGGCCTGCGGCGGCACCAGCCTGCCGCAAGGCGGCACGGAGGTGGCGTGGAACGACGGCGCCCAAGGCGGCGCCTCGGGCGGCGGCTACTCGGCGCAGTTCGCGCTGCCTGCCTGGCAGAGCGGCACGGTGCAGAACACCAGGCGCGGGGTGCCGGACGTGGCGGGCGACGCGGACCCGCAGACCGGCTACCAGGTGAGCGTGGACGGCACCTCCACCGTCATCGGCGGCACCAGCGCGGTGGCCCCTCTGTGGGCGGGGCTGGCGGCGCTGGTCAACCAGTCGCTGGGGCGCAAGGTGGGGTTCATCAACCCGGTGCTGTATGCAACCCCCACGGCGTTGACGGACATCACATCTGGCAATAACGGTGCCTACCAGGCGGGGCCCGGCTGGGACCCGGTCACCGGTCTGGGGTCACCTTTGGGAACGCAGGTTCTGGCGGCGCTGCAGGCTTCGGCGGCAACCAGTTGAGGCGGGTGGCCCCGACGCGTGCGGGCTGCGCGCGACCTACACGTCGCACCGGGACGCACGCGGCATCGAGGCGGGCAGCGTCGGGGCAGGAAGCGTCGGGCCGGGAAGCGTGGGGGCGAGCAGCGACAGGGCGAGAGACGTCGGGGCAGGAAACGTCGGGCGGGCAGCGTCGGATCGAGCCGCGCGGGCAGGTGGCGCGGCGATGACGAGCGCCGCGCTGGGGCACTGCACGTGAAGCACAAGGCGTGACACGTCTCGCCAGGCTGGTCTCGGCGCGGCCGGGCGCCGCCGCGCTGGCGCTGATCCTGCTGGTGACCGGCCTGCTCTGGCAGAACCAGCGCGTGCAGAAGCTGAACGTGTTCGACCAGCCGTTCTACCTCGGCATCGCCTACGACCTGGTCCATCATGGCCGCTTCTCCGACGGCTACATGTTCGCCGAGCCCGGGCCGGACGGGATGCGGCCGCCGGGGATGCGGTTCTCGCCGCTGTGGCCGGGGCTGGTGGCCGCCGCCGCCCAGCTCGATGGCCGGTTGCGCGCCGGCATGGACTGCGTGGTCGGCAGCGCTGGCCGCGACGATACCTGCCCCTCGGCCGCGCCCAGCCTGCGCCTGCTGCAGTTTGCCGAGCTGGCCGGGTTCTTCTGGCTGGTCTGGTGGCTGGGCAACGCGGCCAGCGGCGCGGCTGTCGGCTGGCTCGGCCTGGCGCTCGCGCTGGTGACCAGCCCGCTGCTGCTGCGCTCGGTGGACTACCTGATGACGGAGATGACGTGCCTGTTCCTCTCCACCGCCGCGACCGCCGCAGGCGTGCGTGCGCTGGAGGCGGCGGGGCATGGACGCCCGGGCGTGGGCGGACCGGCGTGCCTGAGCATGGCGGGATCGGCCTACCTGAACGCGGCGGGCCAGGCATCCCCCTGCACCGCGGCGTCGGCCCGACCGGACACGGCGGAACTGCCGCCCCCGGACAGGATGGAACAAGTAAGCCCAGGCACGACGGAACTAACGCGTCCAGGGACGACGGCGCTAGCGCCGCTGGAGATCACGCAACTGGCACGTCCGGATGCGATGGAATTGGCGCGCTCGGACCCGCCGAAACAGGCGGGCCTGGGCGCCGGGGAGCTGCTGCGTCCGGGCACAACGGAAGCGACGCGCCCGGGCATGAAGATCCAGGCAGGCTCGAGCGTTACGAGGTCGGCTCCCCTGGACGCTAAGCTGCCACCCCGCCTGGGCACGGCGTCGCGCAGCTGCCTGGGCTGGGCCTGTGCGTCGGGCGCGCTGCTCGGCCTGACGGCGCTGACCCGGCCGGCGTTCCTCTACCTCGTGCCGACGACGCTGCTGGCCCTGGCCCTGGCCGCGCGCGGGCGCGCCGTGCTGCCGGGCGCCGCCTTCCTGGCCGGTGCGGTGACGGTGCTGGCGCCCTGGGTCGCGCGCAACGCGGCGGTGCTGGGCCGGGCGGCGCTGACCTACGGCTACGACAGCCACACCCTGGTGCAGCGCATCGCCTTCGACACCATGACCTGGCGCGAATATGCCCACGCCTACCTGTGCTGGCTGCCGGACGGCACCGCGCTGGGCCGCGACTTCCTCGGCCCGCATGGCTGCGACCGCTTCGCCTGGGACAACCAGCCCAGCTCCTTCTACGTGCTCGGCCTGCGGCACATGCTGCCGGAAACGCTGGCGGCGGCCGGCGGCTACGGCCACCACCTGCGCTACCTGCTCACCCACTACATCTTCCGCATGCCGGTCTGGCACGTTCTGGTCTCCATACCGCTGGCGTTGCGCGGCGCCTACGTCGCGCATTGGTGGGGCTTCATCCTGCTGCCGGTGACACTGGCCTGCACCGTGCTGGCGCTGCGCCGCGCCTGGCATGGTGACAGCAGCGCCGCAGTCTTTCTGGTCATGGCACTGCCGGCCTGGTTCATGCTGGCGCTGAACGCCGGCGTGGCGGTGAACCAGGTGCGCTACAACCTGCTGCTGATCACACCCTACGCGGTGGCCGGCGGGCTTGGCCTGCATGCCTTGTGGCGGCGGGCCGGCTGGCGGGTGCGGCCGAACGGCATGGCCGCGCCGTGAGGCAGGCGCCGCACCCTTTCGTGCTGGACGGTGTGGTCGCCCGGCTCTATCCCGGCCCCACGCGGTCCCTCGCACTTGGCCCCGGCTGCCTCGGGCGTGCAGGTGCCGCCGGCAGCGTGCTGTGGCAGGCGAGCGATCACATACACGACCTGGACCTGTTCGCCGGCTTCTGGGCCTACGACGCCGGGCAGATCGACTGGCTGAGCGGTTTCCTGTGCGACCCGGCGACGAGCGACATGTTCCTGCGACTTGCTGAGCCGGCGGCGGACGAGGAAGAGCCCGAGGAGATCTACGCGCGGGCGTCGATGAACACGCTGGAGAACGATTTGCAGGATGAGTATTCTTGAGGAAGAGAAAGCAAGCGGTTCTTTGAAAAAAAAAACCAAAAAACTTTTGCTCCCTGGGTACCCGTCTGTGGGACGGTCCGCGACAGCCGTGACAAAAGTTTTTTGGTCACGGTCGTTGGCGCCGGGCCGCTACCGCGTTTAAAAATTTTTTTTTATTATTTATTTCAAAAAATTTTGCGCTTCCTTGAGCCTGCTTTCCGACCTAGGCGGCACCCTCCAGAACCTAGCCTACACCGGCGTCCAGGCCTGGCCGTTCTCTACCACCACGGTGCGCATCGGCGTCACCGGCCTCTCCCGCGCCGGCAAGACCGCATTCATCACCTCGGTCGCCGCCAACCTGATGGCGCGCCGCTGGGCGCTCGCACCCTTGGGCGCCGGCGACGTGCCGCGCTTCGACCAGGCGCGCCACCTCGCCCGCCTGGCCGCCGACCCGCCCGCCTGGCCGGAGCGCACGGACGCCGCCTCGCTGCTGGCGCTGACCACCAGCCTGCCGCGCGGCCTGCTGCCGGCCCGCCACGTGCGGCTGGAGTTCCTCGACTATCCGGGCGAGTGGCTGATCGACCTGCCGATGCTGCGCCAGACCTACGCCCAGTGGTCGGACGCCACGCTGCGCCGGCTGCAATCGGCGTCCGTGGCGCCGGTGGCCGCGCCGTTCCTCGCCTTTGTCGGCGGCATCTCCGCCCGCGCGGCGGCCGACGAGGCGCTGGCCCACGCCGGCACGCGGCTCTACCGCGAGGTGCTGGGCAAGCTGCGCGACAAGGGCCTCGCGTTCCTGCAGCCCGGCCGCCACGTGATGCCGGCGCCCGGCCCGGAGGCGCCGTGGATGAGCTTCTTCCCGCTCAGAGAAGGCGGCCGCGCTCAGGGCGGCCTAGCCTCGCTGCTGGCCGACCGCTACGCCGCCTACCTCGGCGCGGTGCGGCGCGACCTGGCCTCGCCGCTGTTCGCCAACGTGGACCGGCTGGTGATCCTGGCCGACGTGCTGAGCGCGCTGCACGCCGGGCACGACGCGTTCGCCGACATGCGGGCGGCGTTGTCCGCCGCCGCCGGGTCGCTGCGCTGGCAGTTCGACTGGTGGGAGGCGCTGGGTGCGCTGACCGAGCTGCGGCTGCCGCCGCGCATCGTCAGCCGGGTGGCGTTCGCCGCCACCAAGGCGGACCACGTGGCCGAACGCCAGCGGGGCAACCTGGCC
>CAXUIR010000056.1:4550-10885 GCA_964251005.1 uncultured Acetobacteraceae bacterium
CCCCCCCGCGCGCCGGGGCGGGGCGGGGGGGGGCGGGGCCGGCCCCCGGGGGGCCCCCCCCCCCACGCCGCCATCGCCTCGGTCCGCTGCACCGAGGATTTCGTCTGGACGCTCGACGGCCGACCGGTCTCCGCCGTGCGCGGCCGCGTGCTGGGCCAGCAGGTGATGACGCGCTCCTACCCCGGCGAGGTGCCGGACCAGCCGCCGGAGGACGATTTCTGGGAGCACCCGTTCCTGGCCCTGCCGCAGTTCGAGCCGATGCGCCTGTCCGACGGCGGCCGTCTCGGCGTGCCCAACGTCGGGCTGGACGCGCTGCTGGCGTTCCTGCTGGAGGACGTAACGTGAGCGGCACCGGCCCTGGCGAGCCCCGGCCGCGGCCGGGCATCGAGACAGAGGCGCTGCCCGGTGCCGGCGTTCCCACCGAGGGACGTGACACAGTGGAGATGCGGCCGGTCGGACACAAGCTATCGCCCAGCGTCGCAACGCAGGGGACGTCCGGTGCCGGCGGCCCGGCCGAGAGAGGCGGCGCGCGCGAGATGCGGCCAGTCGATCGCCCGCCGTCACCGCGCATCGAGACGGAAGCAGCGTCCGTTGCTGTCGGCGCGGCCGCGGAACGTGACGCAGGCGGCCCCTCTCCTGGCGAGCGCCGGCCATTGCCTCGGGTCGAGTTGGAGGCGCTGCCCGGTGCCGTTGTTCCTCGCAGCAAGCATGATGTGAGCCGGGCCGAACCTGTCGCGCGCCGGGGGACGCCCATCATGGAGACGGAGCAGCTGTCCGGTTCCGGCGTTCCTGGTAGAGGACGCGACGTGAGCGGGACCAAGCTGGGTGAGCGCCGGCCAGCGCCAGGCCTCGCATTACAGGAGCTGCCTGATGCTGCCGTGGCTGCCAAAGGCCGTGACGTGAGCCAAACCCGGCCGGATGAGCGCTGGCCAGCGCCCCGCATCGAGGTGGAGGAACTGCCCGCCTCCCGCCTGGAAAGCGCACTACCTGTCGTCGAGCCGAGCGTGCCGGCACGGCGGCAATGGGGCATGCCGGCGCTGGTGTTCGGCGGCGCCTCCGTGCTGGTGCTGGGTGCGGCCGGTTTGGAGACGGTCCAGCTGGTGGCAGAGACGTTCGCCCGGTCCGGCCTGCTGGGCGGGGCGGCGGCGGGCGTCGCCGGCGTGGGCTTCGGCATGATCGGGCTTGGGTTCTGGCGCGAATGGGCGGCGCTGTCCGCCCTGCGCGGCGTGGACCGGCTGCGCGCGGCGTTGTCCGGTCAGGACGCGGTGGCGCGGGCGCGCGCGGCGCGGGAGTGGCTGCGCGCGCTGCCCGAGGGACCCGCGCTGCTGCCGGCGGTGAACGCGGTCAACGACCCGGACGCCATCCTGGCGCTGCTGCGCGCAGGGCCGGTGGCCAGCCTGCGCGGCCAAGCCGACGCGCTGGGACGCGCCGCGGCGCTGCAGTCGGTGGCAGGCATCGCCGCGATGCCGTCGCCGGGGCTGGCGGCGTTGTTCGTGGCGTGGCGCGGGTTGCGCCTGGTGCGGCAGGTGGCACAGCTGCACGGCTTGCGGCCTGGCGCGCTGGCAACGCTGGGGCTGCTGCGTAGGACGGCGTTGTCCGCTGGTGCTGTGGCAGGCGTGGAGGTGGCGACGAACACCGCGGCGCATGCGCTGCTATCCAGCCCGTTGCTGACGCACGTGGCCGGCGAGATGGCGGGGGCAGGGGTAGCAGCGCGGCGGATGCTGGTGCTGGCACGGGCCGCGAGCGTCGCGTGCTCACCGGTGCCGCCGGAGTAAAGGCAAGCGCTTCTTTTTTGAAAAAAAGAAGCAAAAAACTTTTGTCTCCGCTGTCGCGCGCTCGCCGGAGAGGTCGCCGACAGGGAGCAAAAGTTTTATGGTTCTTTTTTCAAAAAAGAACTGCTTCCTTCCTACCCGAACTGGTTCATCGTGTTGTGCGCGCCACCAGCCTTCAGCGCCGCCTCACCTGCGAAATACTCCTTATGGTCGTCGCCCACGTCGGAGCCGGCCATGTTCTGGTGCTTCACGCAGGCGATGCCCTGGCGCAGCTCCTGCCGCTGCACGCCCAGCACGTAGCCCAGCATGCCCTGGTCGCCGAAATACGTCTTCGACAGGTTGTCCGCCGACAGCGCGGCCGTGTGGTAGGTCGGTAGCGTGATCAGGTGGTGGAAGATGCCGGCGCGACGGGCGGCGTCCGCCTGGAAGGTGCGGATGCGCTCGTCGGCTTCCTTCGCCAGCGCGGTCTCGTCGTAGTCCACGCTCATCAGCTTGGCGCGGTCGTAGGCGGTGACGTCGTGACCCTCGCCCTTCCACGCGTCGTAGACCTGCTGGCGGAAGTTCAGTGTCCAGTTGAAGCTGGGTGAGTTGTTGTAGGCCAGCTTGGCATTCGGGATGACGGCGCGGATGCGGTCCATCATGCCGGCGATCTGGCTGACGTGGGGCTTCTCCGTCTCGATCCACAGCAGGTCGGCGCCGTTCTGTAGCGAGGTGATGCTGTCGAGCACGCAGCGGTCCTCGCCGGTGCCGGCGCGGAACTGGAACAGGTTGCTGGGCAGGCGCTTCGGACGCAGCATCTTGCCGTTGCGGTTGATGATGACGTCGCCGTTGCGGGCATCACCGGGGACGACCTCCTCGCAATCCAGGAAGCTGTTGTATTGGTCGCCAAGGTCGCCCGGCGTGTGGCTGACGGCGATCTGCTTGGTCAGGCCCGCGCCCAGCGAGTCCGTGCGGGTGACGATGATGCCGTCGTCTACGCCGAGCTCGAGGAAAGCGTAACGGCAGGCGCGCACCTTGGCGATGAAGTCCTCGTGCGGCACGGTCACCTTGCCGTCCTGGTGGCCGCACTGCTTCTCGTCGGAGACCTGGTTCTCGATCTGCAGCGCGCAGGCGCCGGCCTCGATCATCTTCTTGGCGAGCAGGTAGGTGGCTTCTGCGTTGCCGAAGCCGGCGTCGATGTCGGCGATGATCGGCACCACGTGGGTTTCGTAGGCATCCACCCGGGCGGTCAGCTCGGCCTCTCGCGCCGCGTCGCCGGACTTGCGGGCGGCGTCGATCTCGCGGAACAGGCCGCCCAGCTCGCGCGCGTCGGCCTGGCGCAGGAAGGTGTAGATTTCCTCGATCAGCTTGGGCACGCTGGTCTTCTCGTGCATCGACTGGTCGGGCAGCGGGCCGAACTCGCTGCGCAGGGCGGCGACCATCCAGCCGGAGAGGTAGATGTAGCGGCGCTTGGTGGTGCCGAAATGCTTCTTGACCGCGATCATCTGCTGCTGGGCGATGAAGCCGTGCCAGGCGCCGAGCGACTGGGTGTAGAGCGACGAGTCGGCGTCGTAGGCGGCCATGTCGGCCCGCATGATGGCGGCCGTGTAGCGTGCGACGTCGAGGCCGGTCTGGAAACGGTTCTGCAGGCGCATGCGCGCCACGGACTCTGGGTTGATGCCGTTCCAGGTAGACCGCGCTTCGATCAGGTCGGCCGCCTGCGCCTGATGCTCCTGGTAGGCGGACGGCCGGCCGATGGCGGCCGACAGCGGACCGGTCGATCCTTCGGGGGCAAACAGGGGGGCTGGCTTGTTCATGGCGGCAAATAACCTTATGTCGTAACGACTGTCTACTCATATCGGCGCAAGCGGCGCCGGAAGATAGCTCGCAGGTGCAGCATAAGCCATTTTTTTGTCGCGACAGCGACATACGGCGCCGTAAAGTTGTAAATTGTGTAAACCCGGCGTGTGTGCACACGCGTGTGCCACAGGGCGCCGGTAACACCGATGTAGAGAGAACCCCTGTATAGTTACCTGGCACGCTGTAGGCTGCAGAGTGCAGGGACCGCGTCGGAGGAGTCTGGCCAGCTGTTCGTAATCTTGCCAACTGCTTGGGGTCGACCGGTGTGAAGAAAGCAAGGCCTTCTTTTTTGGAAAAAAAGAAGCAAAAAACTTTTGGTTCGGCTGTCGCGGAGCTTCCTGTCGCACGTGCGCAGGAGACAATAGTTTTTTGGTTCTTTTTTTCAAAAAAGAACCGCTTGCCTTGCCTGGTCTCGGGCAAGGTTTAAGCAGATGGCACGGCCACTCATCGGGCGCACGGTTCGGCGGCTGCGGACCGAGCAAAACCTCTCGCAGCAGGCGCTCGCGGCCAAGCTCGGCATCTCGCCCAGCTACCTGAACCTCATTGAGCACGACCAGCGCAACGTCACCGCCAGCCTGGTCATCAAGCTGGCCGAGATGCTGCGTGTGGACCTCGCGGCCCTGTCCGGCGCGCAGGAGCGCGAGCTCGAGTTCGGCCTGCGCGAGGTGTTCTCCGACCCGCTTCTCGGCACCGAACCCATCCCGGACGCCGAGCTGGAAGGGGTCGCCAGCAACCCCAACGCGGCGCGCGCCGTGCTCGCCCTCTACCGTGCCTGGCGGGTGGCGCGCGAGGACGCCTCCGGCCTGGCTCTGCCCTCCGGCCGGCGCATCCTGCTGCCCAACGAGGAGGCGCGCGACGTCTTCCACGAACGCGGCAACTACTTCGCCGAACTGGAATCCGCGGCCGAAGGCATCGCCAACCAGCTGAACGTGACGCCGGCGGAGACCAACCACGCCATCGCCGAACGCCTGCGCCGCCTGCATCAGGTGAGCGTGCGCGTCAGTCCGATGGAAGACACGCTGCGCCGCTACGAGCCGGAAACCCGCACGCTCACGCTGTCCGAACAATTGCCGCGCGAGAGCCGCGGCTTCCACATGGCGTTCCAGATCATCCTGCTGGAAGCACGCGACATGGTCGAAGCGCTGCTCACCCGCATCGCGCCCAGCTCGCCGGAAGCCGCCAGCCTGATCCGCATCGGGTTGCTGAACTACGCGGCCGCCGCGCTGCTGATGCCGTACACCGCGTTCCTCGACTCATCGCGCCTGCTGCGGCACGACGTGGACGCGCTGGCCGCCCGCTTCTGCGTCAGTTTCGAACAGGCCTGCCACCGCCTTAGCACTTTGCAGAAGTCCGGCGCGCGCGGCATCCCGTTCTTCTTCCTGCGCGTGGACCCGGCGGGCAACGTCAGCAAACGTTTCTCCGCCGGCGGCTTTCCGTTCGCGCGCTACGGCGGCAGCTGCCCGCGTTGGGTGGTGCACGCGGCGTTTGCCACGCCGGGCACGCTGCGCGTGCAGGGGGCACAACTAACGGACGGTGCGACGTTCCTCTGCTTTGCCCGCTGCATGGAAGGGCCGGCCGCTGCCTGGGGCGAGCCGCCGCCCACGCACGTGATCGCCATGGGCTGCGACGTGGCGCATGCCGGCGAGGTGGTCTACGCCGACGGGCTGGCCCTAGAGCAGGCGGCAGTGGGCATCGGACTGTCTTGCCGGCTATGCGACCGGCAGAACTGCCGTAGCCGGGCGTTTCCGCCGCTGGAACACCGGTTGGCGCTGGATCCAAACCTGGAGAGCGACAGTCCTTATCGGTTTGAGCCGGTGGGACGGAAGTAAGCAAGGCCTTCTTTTCTGAAGAAAAGAAGCAAAAGACTTTTGGTCCTGCTGTCGCGATGTTTCTGCAACGCGCGCTTAAGGTAACAAAAGTTTTTTGGTTCTTTTTTCAAAAAAGAACTGCTTGCCTTTACTTTCATCGGTCAAGATCTTGGGCAGCTAATCAATCCCCGCCAGCACCGCCAACTTCCCCCGCACCTCCGCCAGCACCACCGGCGGCACCGCGCCACCCGCCCAACTCACCGGCCGCGCCATCGTGTCCACGCTGCGCACGTGGCTCGTCAGCACCTCGCCGGCCACCGCCAACCCTGACGGCAGCACCACGCTCGTCCCGAAAGGGCGCACGCGCGACGTGATCGGGCAGACGATCGCAAACCGCGTCGCCTGCCAGAACGGCCGAGGAGAGATCACCAAAGCAGGCCGCCGGCCGCTCTGTTCACGGCCGATGCGCGGGTCGAAATCCAGCCAGATCAGGTCGCCGGCGTTTGGCTCGTAGCCAGGCTCAGTCAACCGCTTCCCGGCCGAAGTCCTCACCCCAGTCGAACGCGTCCGACATCGCCGCAGGGGTCAGGCCGGCCAGCATCTCCGACAACTCGTAGCGCGCCGGCATGGAGATGACGATGTGGTCGCCCTGCGCCTCCAACTCCACGCGCGCGCCTTCGGTCAGGCGAAAACGCCCGGCGAGGTCTTTCGGGATGCGCAAGCCGAGGCTGTTGCCCCAGCGTGTCAGGTGAGCTTGCATATCTAAAAGATAGCCGGAACTAGGGTCAAACGCAAGCGCATCCTTACGGCGACAGAAGCAAAGTAAGCGGTAAAGCTTTTGCTCTCGTGGGTGCTCGAAGCTGAAACGTGTCGTTTCAGCCGTCCGCGACAGCCGCAGCAAAAGCTTTTTGCTTCT
>CAXUIR010000057.1:0-6994 GCA_964251005.1 uncultured Acetobacteraceae bacterium
GAAAAGAAGCAAAAGACTTTTGGTCCTGCTGTCGCGATGGTTCTGCAAAGCGCGCCCTAGGGAACAAAAGTTTTTTTGGTTCTTTTTTTCAAAAAAAACCGCTTGCTTCGCCTGTCACCGGTCAAACCTGATATCCTTGATGTCACACCAGAGATCCGCAGTGTTGCGCTGTTGCAGCAAGCCAAGCAGTTTTCTTTGAAAAAGAACCAAAAAACTCTCATTCCCCTGGGCACGCGTTGCAGAACCTTCGCGACAGCAGGATCAAAAGTCTTTTGCTTCTTTTCTTCAGAAAAGAAGGCCTTGCTTTTCTTGACGTTCCGCATGGGCAAGAATCAACAACACCGCAACCCCCCGCCCGCGCCGAACCGCGCCGCCTGCCGCGCCCGGAAGAACGCGTCGCGCGACATTGCAGGCTGCTCCGGATGCGTCGCCGCCACGTGTGCCAGGTAGGCGTCGTAATCCGGCACCCCAACGATCAGCTCCGCCGCCGCGCGCGTGCGCTGCGCCAGCCGCGTCACCGCCGGTGCGGCGAGGTCAAACGTTTGGCCGAAGCAGCGGCAGATCATGTCCGGCCTCGCGTGTAGTCACGTCCGCGTCGCGCAGCGCGGCCAGGATGCATCGCACCCCGGCGCCCAGCGTCAGCACCACAACGCACATGAACAGCGTGGTCAGCGCGCAGTCCACGTAGTCGTTGGCCAACACCCGGTGCATGTCGGCCGCGGTCGTGGCGGGCGCCAGCACCCGCCCGCCCGCCAGTGCTGCGGCGAACTTGCCCGCATGTGCCAGGAAGCCGATCGCCGGCACCGGCGAGAACATCTTCTCCCACCCCGCCGAGAGCGTGCACACCGCCAGCCAGCCGGCCGGCAGCAATGCGATGGCCGCGTAACGTTGCCGTTTCATCTTGAACAGCACCACGGAAGCCAGCGTCAGCGCGATCGCCGCCAGCATCTGGTTGGAAATGCCGAACAGCGGCCACAGCGTGTTAATCCCGCCCAGCGGGTCGATCACGCCCTGATACAGGAAGTAACCCCAGCCGGTCACCGCGAGGGCGGTGGCCACCATGTTGCCGGCCCAACTGTCCGTCCGCCGCCAGGCCGGCACCGCCAGTCCGGCCAGGTCCTGGATCATGAAGCGCGCCACCCGCGTGCCGGCGTCCAGCGTGGTCAGGATGAACAGCGCCTCGAACAGGATGGCGAAGTGATACCAGAACGCCATCAGTCCGCGCCCGCCCAGCGCGCCCGATAGGATGCGGCTCATGCCGACCGCCAGCGTCGGCGCCCCGCCGGCGCGCGCCAGGATGGTGCGCTCGCCCACGTCGTGCGCGATCTGTGTCAGCGTGTCGGGTGCGATGGGGAAGCCCCACCCACCCACGGTGGCAGAGACGGCGCCCACCGTAGTACCGACGATGGCCGGCGGCGCGTTCATCGCGAAGTAGGCGCCAGGCTCCAGCACGCAGGCGGCGATCAGCGCCATCACCGCCACCATGCTCTCCACCAGCATGGCACCGTAGCCGATGGCGCGGGTTTGCGCTTCGGTCTCGATCATCTTCGGCGTGGTGCCGCTGGCCACCAGCGCGTGGAAGCCGCTGACCGACCCGCAGGCGATGGTGATGAACAGGAACGGAAACAGCGAGCCAGCGAACACCGGCCCGGTGCCGTCGACAAAGCGGCTGACCGCCGGCATGCGCAGTTCCGGCATCACCACGGCGATGCCCACCGCCAGCGCCGCGATGGTGCCGATCTTGAGGAAGGTGGACAGGTAGTCCCTAGGTGCGAGCACCAGCCACACCGGCAGCACGCTGGCCACGAAGCCGTAGCCGATCAGCATCCACGCCCAGGCGGTGCCGCTGAAGGTGAAGCGCGCCGCCCAGGCCGGATCCGCCGCCACCACGCCGCCCAGCCACAGTGCGGCCATCAGCAGCACGAAGCCGATGGCACTCATCTCCAGCACCCGGCCCGGCCGCACCCAGCGGCCGTAGCACCCCATCAGCACCGCGATTGGGATGGTGGCGAACACCGTGAAGCTGCCCCACGGCGAGCCGGCCAGCGCTTTGACCACCACCAGTGCCAACACCGCCAGCAGGATCACCATGATCGCCAGCACGCCCACGCTGGCCACGATGCCGGCGAACGGCCCCATTTCGGTGCGGATCATGTCGCCCAAGCTGCGCCCGTCCCGCCGCACGGAGATGAACAGGATTATGAAGTCCTGCACCGCGCCGGCGAACACCACGCCCACCAGGATCCACAGCGTTGCCGGCAGGAACCCCATCTGCGCCGCCAGCACCGGGCCCACCAGCGGGCCGGCGCCGGCGATCGCCGCGAAGTGGTGGCCGAACAGCACGAAGCGGTTGGTGGGCACGTAGTCCAGCCCGTCCTGGTGGACCACCGCCGGGGTGGGGCGCGTTGCGTCCAGGCGCAGCACGCGCTCTGCGATGAAGCGGCTGTAGAAACGGTAGCCTAGCGCGCAGGTGCATGAGGCTGCGGTCACCAGCCAGAGGGCGTTTACGGTCTCGCCTCTGGCAGTGGCGAGTACTGACAGGCAGGCGGCGCCTAGCGCGGCCACGCATAGCCAAAGCAAGGAAGCGGTTCTTTTTTGAAAAAAAGAACCAAAAAACTTTTGGTCCTGGCGCTGGTGATCCACGGTTTTCTTCCCGCACTGTTTTTAAGGCGACGAGTTGCGAAAGGCCTCTCTCTGCGCCTCGCGTCGACGTTCTGCACGCCTCATACAGGAGCTCTGGCCGCTCGTCGCGTCAGCCGGCACCCCCTAGCGCGTCCAAGTCCTTCTCCAACACCACAAACTGCAGGTCGTCCCGCAAAGGCACACCAAAACGGTCGTCATCATACGGGAACGGCTCAGTCTCGCCCGTCTCATGATACCCGCGCCGGACGTACCAGGCGATCAGCGCGTTTCTGACGTTGACCACGGTCATCCGTATCCGCCCTGCACCGCGCTCACGCGCCCAATCCTCTGCGGCGGACAGCATCGTCCGGCCCAGACCATCATTCTGCTGCGCCGGATCGACTGCCAATGACCCAAGATACCAGACGCCATCGCCCAACAGCTCGAGCCACACGCAGCCGCGCATCAGGCCGCCTCGCGCATCCTCCCACTTCAGCAACCAGGCATCGGGCTTGGCATCCAGGTCCGCGCGAAGCAGAGCCTCCGTCGTACGGTCGCCGGTGATGTAGCCGACCTCCGTGGTCCAGTGCGACGCCACGCCGGCGCTCCGGTAAGCCCGGTTGATCAGCGCCACGACGGCAGGAAGCTCGTCGTCTCTGACAAGTGCGAACACGCTGCCTCCTCCGTCGGACACAACCATTGCCTCCGCAAGAGCTGCGCTGCAGTATGCAAGAGCTCGAAATGCTAACCGGAGCAAGGTAAGGCAAGCGGTTCTTTTTTGAAAAAAAGAACAAAAAACTTTTGCTCCCTTGAGTGCGCGTTGCAGAAACCTCCGCGACAGCCGAACCAAAAGTCTTTTGCTTCTTTTCTTCAGAAAAGAGGGCCTTGCTTTTCTTTCCGGGTTCCAAGGTGCTAAAGCCATGTAGTCTTGGTGTTACGCGCGCGTTGGAGAAATCTCCGCAACAACAGGTTATAAGCTGCTTTCCCAAAAGCGTATGCGCCGCCTTCAACGTCGGGCTCCGAAGTTCCCCAGCATAAGGCTACCGAGCCTAGCGCCCATCATCCGTGCGCAGCCAA
The DNA here is from genome assembly GCA_964251005.1 of uncultured Acetobacteraceae bacterium. GTDB lineage: Bacteria > Pseudomonadota > Alphaproteobacteria > Acetobacterales > Acetobacteraceae > BOG-908. Next base: position 3,700 of record CAXUIR010000057.1, read on the forward strand.
TTTGTCCCGCAGCGTTCCCGCAGTATACGCCGTCTTGTAGGCCCCGCGGCGCTGCAACTCCGGCACCACAAGCTCGACGAAATCCTCAAAACATTCCGGCGTCACTGTGCGCGCCAGCACGAACCCGTCCAGGTCAGCCTGCGCCATCCAGTCCTGCATCACGTCGGCTACCTGGGCGGCCGAGCCCACCACCGGCGCCTGCCGCCCGCCCAGGAGCAGCCGCTCGCGGAACCCGGCCTTCGTCATCACCGGCCCAGACGTGAGCGCCGCCAGGTTCGAGACCACCGCCTGGGTGCCGGCCATGCGGATCGGCTCGTCCTCGCCCATCGCCGCGAAATCCACCCCCATCGAGCCGGCCGACTGCACCATCGCCCCCTCGGCGTCCGCGTAGAGCTCGTATTCGGCGCAGCGGTCCTCCGCCGCCGCCTGGCTCGCTCCCGTCACCACCGTCATCCCGGCGAACACCCGCACTTGCCGGCCCAGGGCGCCGGCGGCCGCCCGCAACTCGCCCACCAGCTTGGCCACCTGCGCCGGCGACGTGCCGTTGACGAACACGCACTCCGCATGTCTCGCGGCGAAGCGCAGCCCGCGCGCCGAAGCGCCCGCCTGGTAGATCACCGGCCCGCGCTGCGGCGAGGGCTCGCACAGATGCACGCCGTCCGTCCGCCAGCCCGGCCCCTCCGTGCGCCCCGCGTGCACGCGCGCCGGGTCCGCGTAGGGGCCCGCCCGGCCGGCCAGCACGGCGCCGTCCTCCCAGCTCTGCCGCCAGAGTTTGCCAACCGCTTCCATGAAGGCGTCCGCCGCGTCGTAGCGGCTGTCATGCGCCGCCTGCGCCGGAAGACCCAGCGCACGCGCGGCGCTGTCCAGGTAGCCGGTCACCACGTTCCAGCCGATCCGCCCGCCGGTCAAATGGTCCAGCGTGCTCATCCGCCGCGCGAACACGAACGGATGCTCGGCGCCGGTGTTGGCGGTGATGGCAAACCCAAGGTGGCGCGTCGCATACGCCATCGCCGGGATCCGCAACGACGGGGCCAGGTTCGGCACCTGCACCGCACCACGTATCGCCCCGTCCACGTTGCCGCCATACACGTCGTAGACGCCCAGCACGTCGGCCAAAAACAGCCCGTCGAACAATCCGCGTTCCAATGTGCGCGCCAGCGAGACCCAATGGTCGAGGTTTTTGTAGTTCCTCGCCTGGTCACGCGGGTGCCGCCAGAGCCCCTGCTGGATGTGGCCCACGCAGGCCATCTCGAAGGCGTGCAGCCTGATCTGGCGGGTCATCCAGTTGGTCCTACGCAAGTGAGAAAGACAGAGAAGAAAACGACACTTTTCCGAAAAGAACGGCGGGCTAGCGAACACCCCGACCGAGACGTAGGCGACCTTCGACGCGCGATCATCGTCCGGCCTGTTCAAGGCCAGCCACCTACGGCGGTCGCTCCGCGAGCTTGAGCAGGCCGAACGAAGGGCTGACATCGAAGAAAGCCGGCAATGCAGGCGCTTAGCAAGCTTGTTTAAGACTAGCCGGCCCTGATGCTGACTAACAGAAAGCAAGCAGTCCTTTTTTGAAAAAAAGGACCAAAAAACTTTGACTCCGCTGTCGCGCGCTCTCCGGATAAGTCCGCAGCAGCGGAGACAAAGATTTTTGCTTCTTCCTTGCAAAAAAGAAGGCCTTGCTTGCTTCGGAACGGTTTATATACAGGCCGGTTGGTATAAGTGCTGGAGGTGTTCGCTCTGACACTTGAGTCGCAAACTAAAAACTTGTTCCTCAAAGACGCGGTTCGCGAGAGTCCGCGACGGCAGAACATTTTGCCGTTTATAGTACAGGCAGTGCTCCCATTTGCTCGAATCGTATTAATGAATCTTAGCATCAATGCAGTGAGTCGGTTGGCGAAAACACCACCCGCATCACGCAACACACTTCGAATGAAACGCGGTGCCTGAAGGCTTGCCTTCTCCCCCGCTCATCAATCGACGCCTAGTCCTGCTGACGCAATGATTCCCTTCAGCCAACACCAAGGAGCAAAAGTTTTTTGGTTCTTTTTTCAAAAAAGAACTGCTTGCCTTGCTTGCTTTCTGTCAAGACAGCCCAACCCCCTAATCCGGGTCTTCCAGCCCGATCGCCCGCAGCCGTGCCCGTTCCTCATCCCACCCCGTGCGTTCCTTCACGTTGAGGAACAAATGCACCGTGCGCCCCAGTAAATGCCCGAGATGCGAGCGCGCCTTGGCGCCGATCTCGCGCACGCGAGTGCCGCCTTCGCCGATGAGGATCGCTTTCTGCCCGGCGCGGGCAACGTAGATGGTAGCGTCGACGCGCACCGAGCCGTCCGGCCGGTCGGTGAAGCTTTCGGTTTCCACCGTGGTGCCGTAAGGCACTTCCTCGTGGGTTTGCAGGAATATCTGCTCGCGCACGATCTCGGCGGCGAGCAGGCGGTCCGGCAAGTCGGTGATCTCGTCGTCCGGGTAGAGGTGCGGCCCCGGCGGCAGGGCGGCGGCGGTCGCGTCCAGCAGGTCGGACACGCCGTCTCCGTTGGCGGCGCTGACCATGAAAGTCTGCTCGGAGGGCACGCGTTCAGCGAGTTCTGCCGTCAGCGGCAGCAGGCGCGGGCGCGGCACCAAATCTACCTTGTTGAGCACAAGCCAGGTGCGGCGGCGTGTGGTGGCCAGCTTGTCGGCAATGACGGCGACTTGGTCGGTGAGGCCGGCGCGGGAGTCCACCAGGAACAGGGTGAGGTCCGCGTCTTCCGAGCCGGTCCAGGCGGCGCGCACCATGGCGCGGTCCAGCTTGCGGCGCGGCGCGAAGATGCCGGGCGTGTCCACCAGCAGGATCTGGGCGGGGCCGCGCAGCAGGATGCCGAGCACGCGGAAGCGGGTGGTCTGCGCCTTCGGGCTGACGATCGAGAGCTTGGCGCCGGCCATGCGGTTGAGCAGGGTGGACTTGCCGGCGTTGGGCGCGCCGACGATGGCGACGAAGCCGCAGCGCGTCACTTGCCGCCCTCTGTCGGCCGCAATTGCGCCAGTAGCGCTGCGGCGGCGGCGCGTTCGGCCGCTCGCTTGGTGCCCGCCTCGCCTACGCCGGTCAGCCCCGCCCCCGTCACGCTGACGGTGAATTTGGGCGCGTGGGAAGGGCCTTCCGCCGACAGCACGGTATAGACGGGCAGCTTCCTGCCTCGCCCCTGCAGCCACACCTGCAACGTGGTCTTGGCATCCTCCGGCGGCAGGGTTTGCGCGGTGATCCGCCCCTCCCAGGCGCGGCGCACGAAACGCCGCGCCTCCGCGATACCTGCGTCGAGATAGA
>CAXUIR010000057.1:7004-10714 GCA_964251005.1 uncultured Acetobacteraceae bacterium
TCCCGCGGCGGCGGTTTTTCCTTCAACCCGCCGCTACAGGGGAGGCAAAAGTTTTTTGCTTCTTTTTTTCAAAAAAGAACCGCTTGCTTGCCTTCACTTCAGAATCTCCAAGAGCGCAGTCGCCGCCTGCCGTTCAGCCTCACGCTTGGTGTTTCCCTCGCCCGTCCCGGTCTTCCCCCGCGCGTTCACCGAAACCACGAAGCGCGGTGCGTGCGAGGGCCCGGTGCTGGACACCACGCGGTAGTCCGGCAGCACTTCCATGTGGGCCAGCACCACCTCCTGCAGCGCGGTTTTCGGGTCTTTCGGCGGCAGCACCTGCGCGGTCATCAGCGGCGCCCAGGTGTCGCGGACGAAGCGGCGGGCGACGTCCAGGCCGCCGTCGAAATACAGCGCGCCGATCGACGCCTCCATCGCGTCGGCCAGCACGGTGGCCAGCTTGTGCACGCCGGCCAGCGCCTCGTTGGCGCCGAGGTTGAGCAGGCTGGCCAGGCCGATTCGCTCTGCCTGCAAGGCAAGGATCTCGCGCGAGACCAGGTGGGCCAGGCGCGGGCCGAGCTGCCCCTCCTGCTCGAGCGGGAAGCGTTCGGAGATCCACTCGGCGACGACCAGGCCCAGCACCCGGTCGCCCACGAACTCCAGCCGCTCGTTGGAGCCGGCGCCGGTGCTGCGCGCCATCTTGCGGCCGCTTCGGGCCTTGCGGGCGCGGCCGATGGCGGCGGAGCGGTGGGTGAGCGCCTCGCCCAGCAGCTCGGGGCGGGTGAAGTGGTGGCCCAGCAGGGCCTCGGCCTGGGTCAGGCGCTCCGCCAGGGTGAGCGGGGTGCAGCCACTCAACCCACGCCTTTCAGCAGGCGGCCCCAGCGGACCTCGAGGGGCCACTCCCAGACCTGCCACCAGGGATGTTCTGCGTCGAAGCTGAAGAAGATGAATTGCGCGCGGCCGATGACGTTCTCCAGCGGCACGAAGCCCAGGCCGTTGACGATGAAGCGGCTGTCTGCGGAGTTGTCGCGGTTGTCGCCCATCATGAACAGGTGGCCGTCGGGGACCACGTATTCGTCCGTGTTGTTGGGGTCGAGGTCGCTCAGCACGTTGCGCTCCTCGTCGTCGCTGTATTTCAGGATGTTGTGCTTGCGGCCATTCGGCAGTTCCTCGCGGTACTCCTTGGTCAGCACGCGCGTGCCGTTCTCGTCGGAGGATTCGTAGTCGCCCTTTGCGGTGCGGGGGACTTCGGTGCCGTTGAGGTAGAGCTGGCCGGCGCGCACCTGAACGTGGTCGCCGGGCAAACCGATGACGCGCTTGATCCAGTCTTCGCTGGTGTTGCGGGTGTTGCGGAACACTACGACGTCGCCGCGATGCGGGTAGGAGCCGAGGACGCGGCCGGAAAACACATCCGGCGAGAACGGCATGGAGTAGTGCGAGTAGCCGTAGCTGAACTTGCTGACGAAGACGAAGTCGCCGATCAGCAGGGTTGGGATCATCGAGCCGGACGGGATGTTGAACGGCTCAAAGGCAACGGTGCGGATGCCCATGGCGATCAGGCCGGCATAGACGAGAGTCTTGACCGTCTCGACGATGCCGCCGGCCTGCGGCTTGGCGGAGGCGGATTTATGAGTGATGGCCATGATGCGCACTGTCCGGGCAGAAAGCCGGATAGAGCCGCTTGTCTGGCACGTGTCAAGAAAAGCGATGTTGGCCTGCGCCTAAGCCAGGCGATACCTCCTCAAGGAAACAGTAGACGCAAGCGACGGAGCGAACACCCTGCCAAGCCGCCGTGTAAACCGGCTCGCCCTCGATATACGATGATTATTTCTCGGGGACGGCATGTTCGAGCCGAGCCGTCTTCGTCGGGCGTTTCGAAAGTTCTGAGCAGGCACCCAAATAGCCGAGGCGCTGAGATCGGCGGAAGCCCCAGAATGATAGCTTGTTGAAACATGTCTGCGACAATTTAAGCCGTTAGACTAAACGCCTTTGTTCGTTGAAGCACAATGTGTGGGACAGTCCGCGACAGCCGCAGAAAAAGCTTTTTGCTTCTTTTTTTCGAAAAAGAAGGCCTTGCTTGCCTGCCTACCTCCGCGCCCGCCCAACGCCCGCCGCCCGCATCAACACCCGCAGTACACCCGTCTGCGCCACGATGCGCGTGGCGGGCGCCAGCATCGCCGCCAAGGTCAGGCTTTGGCGCGCCTGCTCCAGGCTCTGGTCGCGCACGCGCCGTGCTTCCTCGGCCACCGGATCGGTCGCCTTGCCGCTGGCGAGCAGTCCGAAGATGCCCGCGACTACCAGGTCCAGGACGAGCACGATCACCACCGACAGCAACGGCGAGAGGTGGGCGAACTGCTCCAGCGCGAGGCAGGCGGCGACGTGCAACAGGATGAGCACGGCGATTGCGAACACCGCCGCCACCGCACCAAAGACGGCGCGCCGCACGATCGACGAGACGAGGCGCCGCACCAGCAGGATTTCTGCCTGTGCGGCCACGCGGGCGAGGCGGACGGTGCGCATGTCTGCGTCTACTTCGTGATACGGCCGAACAGGAACCCAACCGCCGCGGCCACGCCGATGGCGATCAACGGCTGGTCACGCACCCGGTCGGACACGACTTCGGCCTGATCCTCCGTGTAGGCGCGGGCGCGGCTGGCGGCTTCCTGGGCGCGGCTTTTGGCGTCGGACAGGACCGGGGTGACGCGGTCTTCCATCAGCTGGTTCACCTGCTCGCGCAGGGCGCGGAGCTCGTCGCGGGCGTTGTCGGATACGGCCATTATGGGCACTCCTTCGATGATTGCTGATGGCCGCGGCACGTGCGCTGCGGCCTGGTGCTTCGTCGCGTGCACCGTTCGGGCACCCCAACGCCACCTTTCAGGGGCGGTTGCCATGACGTATCAGCTTGGGTCTCGGGGGAGGCTGCATGCAGGGTGCGACGCTGGAGGTGACGGGGCTGACCAGCACCGCCGGGCGCCCGCGCATCGCGGCCGGCGGCAGGAGTGGGACGCCTGGGCGGCTGGACGGGATGCCGTTCGCGGCGCGGCCGGGCCGCGTCACCGCGGTGCTGGGGGAGGCGGGCAGCGGCAAGTCCGCCCTGATCCGCGCGGTTGCCGGGCTGGACCGGGTGGACGGCACGGTGGTTGTGGACGGCGTCGACCAGGCCGGCGTGGCGGCAACGCGGCGGGACTTCGGCCTGGTGTTGCGCGACGACGGGCTTTCCGCCTGGACGCGGCTGGCCGGCAACCTGGCTAAGCCGCTGCGCCGGCGCGGCGTGGCGCGCGCCCAACGCGACCGGATCGTGACGGAGACGCTCGAGCTGCTGGAGCGCGCCTGCCTCGCCCGGCAGTGGCCGAGCGGGTTGAGTGCGGCCGAGCGCCGGCGCGCGGCGTTGGCGCGGGCAGTCATACGCGGCCCGCGCCTGCTGCTGCTCGACGACCCGTTCGCCGGGCAGGACCTGGCCGAGCGGGCATCGCTGGCCGCTGGGCTGCGGCGCGTGCAGGCGTTGCTGGGGGCCACCACGCTGCTGACCACCGGCACGGGCGAGGACGCATTGGCGATGGCAGAACAGATGGTGGTGGTGCAAGGCGGCCGCGTGGTGCAGGCCGGCACGCTGCAGGAGGTCTTCAACCGTCCGGCCAGCCTGTACGTGGCGGCGCTGCTGGGGGAAGTGAACCGGCTGCCCGGGCGGCTGGTGGAGCTGGCCGATCTGGGCATCATCCAGCGTGGCCAGGGCT
>CAXUIR010000058.1:0-6149 GCA_964251005.1 uncultured Acetobacteraceae bacterium
GGCAAGAAGAAGGCAGAAGAAAGCAGTTCTTTTTTGAAAAAAAGAACCAAAAAACTTTTGTTCTCGGGTGTACGTCGTGTTGAAAGGTCCGCGACAGCCGAACAAAAGTTTTTTTGCTTCTTTTTTTTCAAAAAAAGAAGGCCTTGCCTTCACCCACATACTTTTGAACCTCCTCATCTGCCGCCTCGTTAACTGACCTCGCCCGCAGTTGGAGGTTACGACGCAATCAGGCGTCCCTCTGCGCAAGGGCGGCCGAGGTAGCATGGCCAGCCGCGCCGTACAGGGTTTCCGCGTCTTTGTGATCTTCCTCTTCGGCACCGCCTGCATCGGCGCCGCGGTGCTCTGGCTGGTCGGCTGGGACGACCCGCTCGCCGCGCGTAGCAACCCGGAAACCGAGGACGCCTACGCCGACGGCGAATACACTCCGCTTGCCGCTCGCGAGGAAGGCTACCTCAAGCGCCTGGACGTGGACGACAACCAGCCGGTGCGCGCCGGCCAGGTGATCGCGGAACTGGAAGACGCCGACTACAAGGCGGACGTCGCCCAGGCCGAAGCCCAGCTGCAGTCGACGGAGGCCGCGCTGCGCCAGCTGCAGGACCAGCAGCGCGTGCTGCTTCTGCAGGTGCAGCAAGCCGGCGCCCAGGCGCAGGGCACGCACGCCGAACAGGTCCGCGCCGCCGAGGAAGCCTCCCGCCAGGCCGCCCTGCTACCGACCGCGCTCGGCCTGCGCCGGCAATACGACAACGCGGTGGCCGAGGACCGCCGCCTGGCTGCCGAGGACCGCGCCGACGACGCCACCACACAGGAACGCCGCCGCCAGCTCGACGTGCTCGCCGCGCAGCAGGTCCGCGCCGCCGCCGACATCGAGCAGCAGCACGCCCGGCTCGACCTGGCCCGCATTCGGCTGGGCTACACCACCCTGCGCGCGCCGGCGGACGGCGTGGTGGGCGCCCGCCAGGTGCGCGTCGGCACGCTTCTGGAGCCCGGCACGGTGGTGGTGCCGATGACGCCGCTGAACCGCGTGTGGGTGGTGGCCGACTTCACCGAGCGCCAGCTCACCGGCATCCGCCCCGGCTTGCCGGCCTGGGTCCGCCTGGACGCCTACCCGGACGTCCAGCTGCACGGCCACGTCGCCGGCATCTCGCCCCTCACCGGCGGCCAGCTCGCTGCAGTGCCGGCCGACAACAGCACTGGCAACTACACCAAGGTGGTCCAGCGCGTGCCGGTGAAGATCGTGCTCGACACCGACAACCCGCTGGCCGGGCAAATCCGCCCCGGCATGTCCGCCCTGGCCCGCGTGGACACCTCCGGCGACCCCGACGTGAGGGTCGCGCGGTGACGTACGCCGTCGACAAGGAGCCGGACGACAAGCGCAACGGCGGTAAGGACGGGTCGGGCCGGGGCGACACGCAGCAGGAGGCCAGGAAGGGCGGCGGCGGCGAGGCCGGGCAGGAAGCGGCCAGGGGCGGCGAGGAGAACGGCGGCAGCAAGGGTGACAAGCCCGGGAACAGCGACAGGGAAAAGGACCCGGAAGCCGCATCCCGCGAGCGCGCCGAGCAGGAACGCTCGCAGAAACGCGGCATCCTAATACGGGCTGTAGTGGCCGCCATCGGCGCCGCACTCGTGGCCGTGCTGCTGATCGACTGGAACGCCATCCGCTTCGAAGGCGGCCGCGCCGGCACCATCGACGCCGAGCTGCGCGGCAACCCCGTGCAGATCGCATCCCGCGTCGCCGGCTACGTGACCCGCATCGGCACCGACGACGACCAGCCGGTCCGCCGCGGCCAGCTGCTCTACGAGATCGAGCCGGACACCTATCGCGCCCAGGTCGCACAGACTCAGGCGGCGGTGCACCAGGCGCAGGCGGAGGTCGCCGAGCTCGATGCCAGGATGCGCGTCCAGCAGGCCACCATCGCCACCCAGGCGGCCCGCGCGCAGGCCACGCAGGCCAACTCGATCGGGGCGCACCAGGAACTCGCCCGCCAGGACGTGCTGCGCGGCACCGAGGGCGAGGTTCTGCGCGACTGGCAACGTGCCGCGGCGAGCGACCGCAACGCCCGCGAGGCGATGCTGGCACGGCAGGACCAGGTGCGTGTGGCTCAGGCGCAGCTGGCCATATTGCAGGCGCAGCAGGCCCAGATGCGGGCGCAGCTCGCCGCCCAGCAGGCGCAGCTGAACCTGGCGCAGATCACGCTGGGCTACACGCAGGTGACCGCGCCGGAGGACGGGTTCGTCACCGCGCGCCTGACCTTCCTCGGCGGCTACGTGACGCCAGGGCAGCCGCTGCTCACCTTCGTGCCGCGCGGGGTGTGGGCGGTGGCCGACTACCGCGAGGAACAGCTCGACGGCTTGGCAGTCGGCCAGGCAGCGGAGCTGCACGTGGACGCCTTCCCGCGCGTGACGCTGCGCGGCCACGTGCAGAGCATAGGCCCCACCAGTCAGTCGCGGCAGAGCGCGCTGGGACCAGACCGCGCGACGGGGAACTTTACCAAGGTGGTGCAGCGGGTGCCGGTGAAGATCACCATCGACCCGGGGCAGCCCATCGTTGAGCGGTTGCTGCCGGGGCTTTCGGTTGAGACCAGGGTGTTCACGACAGGAAGCAAGAATGTTCTTTTTTGAAAGGAAGAACCAAACTTTTGTCTCCCGGGTACCCGTCTGCGGGAAGGTCCACGACAGCCGTGACAAAAGCTTTTTGCTTCTTTTTTTCAAAAAAGAAGAGTCTTGCTTTTGCCTCTGACCAGAAGCACCGCGCCCCTGGGCCTGCTGTCCCCAAGCGTCGTGCCGGAAGAACAGCCCGAAAGCCTAGCGTTCAGCCTGATGCTGGGCATCGCCGGCGTGGTAATTGCCGCCATGCTCGCCTCGCTGGACCAGCGGCTGGCCACCGCCGCCAGCGCCGACCTGCTCGGCGGTCTGGGCCTTGGCCAGGACGAGGGTTCCTGGGTGGCCACCGCCTACGCCGTGGGCAACATCGCCGTGGTGCCGCTGACGCCCTGGCTGGGCCAGCTGATCTCGCCGCGGCGCCTGGCGGCCGCCGAGATCGTGCTGTTCATCGTGGCCGGCACCGCGGTGCCGGTGGCCGCCAACTACCACGCGCTGATCGCGCTGCGTTTCCTGCAAGGCTTCGGCGAGGGCGGGCTGGTGCCGCTGATGCTGTTGACCCTGCTGCGCTTCACTCCGCCGCGCCATCGCCCCGAGGGGTTCGCGGTGTACGCCGTGGTCAGCACGCTGGTGCCGCTGGTGGCTGACGGTGCGGCCGGGGTGGCTACCGATCTGTTCACCTGGCAAGCGCTGTTCTGGTTCAGCGCCGTGCTCGGACCCGTGGCGCTGCTGCTGGTGCTGGCGTTTCTGCCGCTGGAGAAGCCGAAGTGGGAAAAATTCCTCGAGGCCGACTATTTCGGCCTGGGCTGTCTGGTTGCGTTCTGCTGCATGCTGGTGGCCGGGCTGAGCCAGGGCCAGCGGCTGGACTGGTTCGACGACCGGCTGATCGTGGCCCTGTTCGCCGGCGCCGGCGTGGCGCTGCTGGGCTTCCTGGTGAGCGAGTGGACCACGCAGAGCCCGCTGCTCGACCTGTCGTTGTTCCGGCGCAGCAACTTCAGCATCGGGCTGCTGCTGGTGGTGGTGTTCAACATCGGCCTGCTGGGTGCGACCTACATCGAGCCGCAGACACAGATGCTGCTGCGCGCGCTCAAGCCCTTGCAGATCGGGCAATTTCTGCTGTTGCTGGCCGGCCCGCAACTGGTGATGGCACCGGCGGCGGCCGTGCTGATGCGGTTCGTGGACGCGCGGCTGCTGGTGGCGGCCGGGCTCGCGATGGGCGCGGTGGGAGCGTACCTGTGCACCTACGTCACGTCGGCCTGGGCCGGCGTGGACTACCTGCTGCCGTTGCTGCTACAGGCCTGCGGCTGGCCGTTGGCGTTCACCCCGCTGGTGTTCCTAACCACGTCGGTGCTCAAGCCGGAAGATGCGCTGAGCGGCGGGACGATCTTCAACGTGGTGCGCACGCTGGCGATCGCGGCCGGACCTGCTGCCGTCAACGCGGTCATCACCGTGCGCGAGCGGGTGCATTCGGACTACCTGGTGTCGCACCTGGTGGCGGGCACGCCGGCGGTGGACGCGCGGCTGACTTCGTTTGGGATGGAGGCGTTGGTGGCGGCCACGCGCGCACAGGCCTACGTGCTGTCATTTGCTGATGCGTTCGGGTGGATCTCGGTGCTGCTTTGCGTGGGGGTGGGGCTGGTGTTGTTCCAGACCGAGGCGCCGGTGACGCGGAAGCTTGGGTGAGGCGAAGACAAGAAAGCAAGCGGTTCTTTTTTGAAAAAAAGAACCAAAAAACTTTTGTCTCCGTCGGTTGTGCCATGGTGAGGCGTGTCGTTCAGCTGTCCGCGACAGCCGCGACAAGAGCTTTGTTTCTTTCTCTCGAAAAAGAAGATTCTTGCTTGCCCAAGGAAGTGTTCGCGCCAATCGCTACGGCTTGACACGGACGCTCATCAACTTTCAGTATCGTAACGTTAACTCAAGCGTGTCATGTCGATGCAAGCCGATGCCGTCCGAACAGATCATCCTGCAGCCGAGACGAGACGTTCGGGCCTTGGTCGCGCAGCGGCGCTTTCGCTTTCGGCTTGGGGAGACCTCGGAGCGGGTGACTGCGCGAGCCTGCGGCAGATGAGGTTTCTGGCTAAAGGCAGGGTGTTCCCGGCTGCACGCTCGGGCGGACCATGACTGCGGTGTGCCGTTGGCCTGACACGCGGTGGCGGGCGCTCGGCCCGGCCGCTTGTCGTCCTGATACCGCGGCCGACCGGAACGGCTTGATGATCCCGCCCAGGCGAGGCGAGATCCGCACCATCGGGTGCTTGCGCGCGTTTGCCTGCCTGCTCGTGGTCGCCTACCACGCCGTGGACGGACGCTGGGCCAACGGGTCCGCCGGCGTGGATTTGTTCTTCGTGGTCAGCGGCCTCGTCATGGGCCTTTCCTCCTCCGGCCTCGCTTCTCGGGCGGACGGGTGGCGGGTGTTCGCCGCGCGCCGCCTGCGCCGCCTGGTGCCGCTTTACTGGACGATGACCACGTTGAAGCTGGCGGTCGGCCTGGCGCTGCCCGCGACGCTGGCCGCCACCCGCCCCGGGGTCTGGAACGTGGTCGCGTCCTACCTGTTCATCCCGGCGCGTGACGGCGCGGGGGCTGTCCGGCCGCTGCTCGGCGTGGGCTGGACGCTGCAGTTCGAGATGCTGTTCTACGGCCTGTTCGCGTGCGCACTGGCGTGGCGCAGACCGCCTTTGGCGTTTGTTCTGCCGGTGTTGGCGTCGCTGGCGGTGCTCGGCTTCCTGCGCCAGGCGGACTGGCCCGCCCTGGCGGTGCTGGCCAACGGTCTGGTGCTGGAGTTCTGCGCCGGGCTGTTGCTGGCCGGGCTCGCGGGGCGCCTCGTGCACCTGCCGACGTCGTTTGCCTGGGTGATCGGCGCCATCGGGTTGGGTGCCCTGCTCGTTATGCCCTCGTGCGGACCCTGGCGCTTTGCCGTTTGGGGTAGCGGCGCCAGCCTGGTCGTCGCCGCCTGCCTGGCCCTTGAGCAGACGATCGGTGCGCGCCTGCCGCGATGGCTGCTGATCCTGGGCGAAGCAAGCTTCGCCACCTACCTCGTGCATCCGTTCCTGGTGCCCTGGGTGGTCCGGGCGGCGCACGCGGCAGTCGGCGGTTCCGTGGGTGGGGTTGCGGTTGCAGCCGCTATCATCGCGAGCCTGGCGGTCTCCTGCCTGGCAGGCCTGGCGCTGCATCGCTGGGTGGACCGGCCCATGCAGGCCTGGTTGCGGCGCCCGGCCGCTGGGCCGGTAGGCTCACCTGCCGCGCCCGGCCTGTCCGCGGCCGAGTTCGTCCAGCCCTAGCTGTTCACGGCGCAGCACGTGCCTGCGTGACGCCTGGGCCCGCTCCGCCTGCAGCGTCCCGACGGCTTCGAGCGCCGCGTTGCAGGTCGCCGCCTCGTGCCCGGCCAGCTGCCGTGCGGCGGTCGCTCCCCTGGTGTCCTCCGTTCGATGAGCGATGGCGGCGGAGGCAGCCGGCAGCCAGCGGGCAAACCCGACCGCCAACGGGTGAGCCGCGTCGGCCGGTATCGCGGACGCCTCGGCCAGCGGCGCACGCCGCGCCTCGTCCAGGGCTGCTTC
>CAXUIR010000058.1:6177-10599 GCA_964251005.1 uncultured Acetobacteraceae bacterium
GCGCGCAGCGCTTGTGCCAGGTCGCGTTTGGCAAGTTCGGCCTCGAGGTGGCGCAGGCGGGCCAGGATGGCGAGCTTGTCCGGCATCAGGCGGCGAAGTCTCTTTCCTTTCGAGCGTCCGTTTGACGAGCCGCTCTGGCGGCCATCCGGTGCTCGAAAGAACATGCCAGCTTCGTCATACCGGCCGACGTGGCGGCTGGCATTTGCAAAGCAAGAAAGGCCTTCTTTTTTGAAAAAAAGAAGCAAAAAACTTTTCCTTACTTGCCTGCACTACGGTGCGGCCTGGTCTTGCCAGCTTGCGTGGCTGCATCAGCGTTCGCTCCTTGTTGCAAGTGAGAGGAGTTTTTGCGGAAAGGACTGCTTTATTTTTAAGTGTCACCCCACACGTGCCGGTCCCATCAGTCCGAGTTCCAAAGCGCATACTGAAGCAAAAAATCCTGGTCGCGGCTGTCGCGGAGTTTCCGGAGACGAGTGCCCAGGAACCAGAAGTTTTTTGGTTCTTTTTCAAAAAAGAACTGCTTGCTTCTTTACCCAACGCTCGCCACCGCCCCCATCGCCGCCCTGAGCGCCGCGAAACTCGCCGCAATACCGGTAGCCTCGTCCCGCCCCTGTGCCAGCATCGCCTCGATCTTCGGCACGGTGGCCAAGGCCGCGTCCAGCGCCGGGTCCGTGCCCGGCCGTGCCGCGCCCAGCCGTACCATGTCGGCCATCTCTGCGTGCAGCGACAGCATCGCGCGTGCCCGCCGCAGCAGGTCCTTCTGTTCAGCGTCCAGCACGCCGGAGGCGGCGCGCGACAGCGAGCGCAGCACGTTCACCGCCGGGTAGCGACCGCCTTCGCCGATCCGCCGTTCCAGCACAACGTGGCCGTCGAGGATGCCGCGCACCGCGTCGGCGACCGGTTCGTCGTGGTCGTCGCCTTCCACCAGCACGGTGAACAGGGCGGTGATCTGCCCGGCGGTGCCGTCCGGCCGCATCGGCCCGGGGCCGGCGCGTTCGAGCAGCCGTGGCAGCTCGGCGAACACACTGGGCGGGTAGCCGCGGGTGGCCGGCGGCTCGCCGGCGGCCAGGCCGATCTCGCGCAGTGCGAGGCAGAAGCGGGTGACGCTGTCCATCAGCAGCAGGACGGACTTGCCCTGGTCGCGGAAGTGTTCGGCCACCGTCATCGCGGCGTAGGCCGCCTCGCGCCGGACCAGCGGCGGCGAATCCGAGGTCGCCACGACCACCACCGACCGCGCCAGTCCGTCAGGACCCAGTTCGTCCTCGATGAACTCGCGCACCTTGCGGCCGCGTTCGCCGACCAGGGCGAGCACCGCCACGTCGCAATTTGTGTGGCGCGCCAGCATGGACAGCAGCGTGGACTTGCCCACGCCGGACCCGGCGAACAGCCCGAGCCGCTGCCCGTTCCGGCAGGTGGCGAAGCAGTTCAGCACTCGTACGCCAAGGTCGATCGGGGGGCCGAGCCGGGCGCGGCTGACCGCCGGCGGCGGGCCGGCGCGCACGGGGAGCGCCTGGCTGCCGGACTCGAGCTGGCCCAGGCCGTCCATCGGCTGGCCCAGCGGGTCGATCACCCGGCCGAGCCAGCTGTCGCAAGGTGCGAGCGTCGCCTGCTGCATGCCGGCGCCGGGCAGCGCCGCCGCGGTCACGTCGGATCCGGCGCCGAGGCCGAGCGTGCTGCCGAACGGCGAGGCAACGAGCATGTCGCCTCCCGCGGAGACGACCTCCGCCAGGGTCGTGCTGCCGTCGCGTCCGGTCAACCATAGCCGTCCGCCCACCGCCATGTGACGGGACAGGCCGGCAACCTCGACGCCAAGCGGGCCGACCGCGCGTGCCGACCCGTGCAGCTTGAACGGCTGTACCGTTTCTAGGTCGGACAGACACTGCGATAGTCTCACTTACACGACAGCTTTACATTTTGTGATACATTGCGAGTTAATCGGCACGTTTTGCCCTCTTTTCCTTACGCCCGCCATCCTGGGCGTCGATGTTTCTCAATTTTATTCCCGTGATGATGAAAAAATCGTAGCGAAACACACGGTATGGTGGTAATGATTACGTATCGAAACACGGGAGATGGCAGTGCGGGTTCTACTGGTGGAAGACGACGAGACGGCGTCACGCGCGGTCGCTATGATGCTCCGCAATCATGGATCGATCGTTGATCAGACCGACACCGGGGAGGAAGCGCTCGAGCTCGTCCGCCATTACGACTACGACATCGTCGTGCTCGACCTGATCCTGCCGGACATGGAGGGCTACGAGGTGGTCCGCCGCATGCGTGCCAGCCGGGTGGAAACGCCGGTGCTGATCCTCTCCGGGCTCAACCGCGCCGGCGCCAAGGTGCGCGGCTTCGGCATGGGTGCCGACGACTACATCAGCAAGCCGTTCGACAAGGACGAGTTGATCGCCCGCATCCAGGCGGTGATCCGCCGCAGCAAGGGCTACAGCCAGCCGATCCTGCGCATCGGCAACCTGCAGCTGAATCTGGACAGCCGCGAGGTGACGGCGGACGGCCAGCAGGTGCACCTCACCGGCAAGGAATACGCCATTCTCGAGCTGCTGGTCCTGCGCCGCGGCATGGTGCTGACCAAGGAGGCGTTTCTCAACCACCTCTATGGCGGCATCGACGAGCCGGAGATGAAGATCATCGACGTGTTCATCTGCAAGCTACGCAAGAAGCTGGCCCAGGCCGGCGCCGGCAACCTGATCGGCACGGTGTGGGGCAGGGGCTACATGATGCGCGACCCCAATAGCCCGGCGGCGATGTCGGCTGCCGGCCTGCACACGGCCGAGGACCTCGCCGCCGCCTGACGCTTCCGCCAACCGCGATGGCTCTCCCCGTGCCATCGCGGCGAGTGAGTAAGCGAGCAAGCGCCTTCTTTTTCGAGAAAAACAAGCAAAAGCTTTTGTGCGGTCGTCGCGGCCCGCTGGAACGACACGTCTCACCACGCGACACCCGACGGGAACAAAAGTTTTTGGTTCTTTTTTTCAAAAAAGAACCGCTTGCTTTCTTCGCCCGTCCGAAACCTCAGTCGCAATGCCCGCCCGCCGAACCCATTAGGTCCGCGCCCGTGGCCGCCTGGCCGCCGATTGTCTGGTAGGACGACCCGCAATACGAGGGTGCATCCAACCGCGGCTCCGGACTTGCCGCCTCCGAATGCGCCGGCTGATAGTCGTGCGTCTCCTGCGCGTGCGGGTCCCGCTGGATCGGCCGGCGCTGGGCGTGGACCACGATGTCGTTCTGGCCTTCCAGCTCGTGGATGTCGTTGTGGTTGATGGTGTCCACGCTCGACTTGGCTTGCGGGGGCGGCACGAACCATTGCGGGGCCGGGTCCGGCGGGGCGGCTGCGGCTAGAGCTAGAAGCAAGAAAGCGGTTCTTTTTTGAAAAAAAGCACCAAAAAACTTTTGTTCCCTGGCGCGCGCGGTGCAGGAACCTCGGCGACAGCGCACCCCAAAGTTTTGCTTCTTTTTATTCAAAAAAGGAAGCGCTGGCTTCTCGTTCATACAGTGAACTGCTCTGCCACGATCCGCTCCGACAAGCCCTGCTCGGGATCAAACAAAATCGTCGTCTTCACGCTACGATCCTCGCTGACCGCCACGCTCGCCACGTCACGCACCTCGCTGAAGTCCGCCACCGCCGAGACCGGCCGCTTATCCGCTTCCAGCACCTCGAACACCACGTCCGCCGTGCTCGGCAGCAGCGCCCCGCGCCAGCGCCTTGGCCGGAACGCGCTGATCGGCGTCAGCGGCAGCAGGTTCGCCGACAGCGGCACGATCGGCCCGTGCGCCGAGAGGTTGTACGCGGTGGACCCAGCAGGCGTGGCCACCAGCACCCCGTCGCACACCAGCTCCTCCAGCCGCACCCGCCCGTCGATGGTGATGCGTATCTTCGCCGTCTGCCGCAGCTGCCGCAGCAGCGAGACCTCGTTCAGTGCCAGGGCCTCCTCCACCACGCCGGACCGCGTGACCGCGTGCATGCGCAACGGGTGCAGCACCACGTCCTGCGAGCGCGCCAGCCGCGCCGGCAGGTCGTCCTCGAGGAACGGGTTCATCAGGAACCCCACCGAGCCGCAATTCATGCCGTAGACCGGCACGTCCCAAGTGAGCGTACGGTGCAGCGTCTCCAGCAGGAAGCCGTCGCCGCCCAGGCAGACCACCACGTCGGCCCGGGCGAACGGCGCGTCGCCGTAGCGCGCCACCAGCCGCGCCCTGCTCTCCTGCGCCAGCTCGGTGGGCGAGGCCAGCACGCAGATGCTGCGGACCTGCCGCAAGCCGGGCGCGCTAACGTCCATGCGGACCCTGGGCCAGCTTTGGGCCACATGCTCTGGCACCTGCGCGGCCCCCTGTCCGTCCTTGCGGTGCCGGCCAGTTCCTTGCGGGCTGACTGGCGCGGCTCCTCGGCCCGCCTGAGGATCGTCCGTGGAC
>CAXUIR010000059.1:0-6947 GCA_964251005.1 uncultured Acetobacteraceae bacterium
TTCCACCGTCGCCCGACGTCGCCAAAATACCTCGCCTTCGTGGAGTCACCATGCGCGCCATTCTCCTTTGCTGCATCATGCTCGCTGCCCTCCCCAGCTACGCGGCACCGCCGGAGGCAGCGCCCATGCCCCCCGCCCTTCCGGCACCGCAGGACAGACCCTATCCCGGCCTCATCACCCTCCGCGTCGCCTTCGACACCGACCACCACGTCTTCAACATCACCGAGACCATTCCCGCCGCCCCTGGCCCGCTCACCCTGCTGTACCCGCGCTGGATCCCCGGCACCCACGCCCCTGAGGGCACCGTTGCCGCCATGGCAGGCCTCACCATCAACGCCGGCACGGCCGAGATCGCCTGGCAACGCGACATGGTGGACGTCACTGCCTTCCACCTCACCGTGCCACAAGCAGCGCCGCCGCTGACGTTGCATTTCCAATACCTCTCGCCTCCTACCGACAGGGAAGGCGCCGTCGTGATGACCGACCGCATCGCGTTGCTGCAATTCTGGCACGACGTCCTTTACCCGTCGGGATATTACGTGCGGGACATCCCTATCCGTGCCGAGGTCGAACTGCCCGCGCAATGGCAATACGGCACCGCCCTGGAACAGCAAGGCCGTGACGGCAACCTCGTCACTTTCAAACCCGTGCCGCTCGACGTCCTCATCGACTCCCCCATCTACGCCGGCCGCTACTTCGCCCGGTTCGACATGGCGCCCGGTGCCAAAACCCCGGTGCACATGGATGCCGTCGCCGATGCGCCCGAGGACCTCGCGATCACACCGGCGGACCTCGCCGCGCACCGCGCCATGGTGGCGCAGGAGGAACGCAACTTCGCCTCGAGCCATTACGACCATTTCGACCTCCTGGTGGCGCTGAGCGATGAGACCAATTCCGGCCTGGAACACCACCGCAGCAGCGAAAACGGAGTGTCTTCCACCTACTTCACCGAGCCTGCGAAAGCGCTTCTCGACCACACTTTCCTGATGACGCACGAATATGCGCATTCCTGGAACGGCAAGTTCCGCCGTCCTGCGGATTTGTGGTCGCCCGACTACAACGTCGTACCGGAGCGCGGCAGCCTGCTGTGGGTCTACGAAGGCCAGACGCAGTATTGGGGCGACGTCATCGCCGCCCGCGCCGGCCTGCAAACGCCCGAACAGTTTCACGACTACATCGCCTACACCGCCGCCGACCTGCAGGCCCAGGCTGGCCGCCTCTGGCGCCCGCTGCAGGACACCACGAACGATCCGGTCATCAACCAGCGTCGTCCGCTCGCTTGGCGCAGCTACTCCCGAGCCGAGGATTACTACCAGGAAGGTGCGATGATCTGGCTGGACGCCGACACGCTGATCCGCGAAGCAACCAACAACCACGCCTCGCTCACAAACTTCGCACAGAGGTTCTTCGGCATCGAGGACGGCAACTTCAGCGAGGTAACCTACGGTTTCGCAGACGTCGTCGCCAACCTGAACGCGATCTACCCGTACGACTGGGCTGCGTTCCTGCGCAAGCGCCTGGACGACCATCCGAACACCGACCTGATGGACGGCCTGACCCGCGCCGGCTGGCGCCTGGTGTTTACAGACAAACCGAACGACGTGGAAAAAGCCTCGGGTGCCCGCCGCCACGCGACGAGCTACGTCTTCTCCCTCGGCCTGACGCTCGGCAAGGACGGCAAGGTGGCGACAGTCGCCTGGGGTGGCCCGGCCTACAATGCAGGCCTGTCACAGGGTGTCACGATCGTCGCCGTGAACGATGTGGAACTCGACGGCGATGAGACACTCACCACTGCCTTGAAGACCGCCTCCACCAAGAAGTCGCCGATTGACCTGCTCGTGCATGATGGCAAACGCTTCCGCACGGTTCACATAGACTATCAAGGCGGCCTGCGGTCTCCTCACCTGGAGCGCATCCCCGGCACCACCGACCGGTTAGCTGACATTATTGCGCCACTTTGACGTTGGACGAAAACGACGAGTCCATCCCACTCGAAACACGCGCGCAGGCTTGCCGATCGGGCAACGTCAGCCGTCCGTTTGATGCAGCGAACCTAAGTTTTGGCTCCCGATACCCGCGAAGAAAGCAAGGCCTGCTTTTTTGAAAAAAAGCAGCAAAAAACTTTTAGTCCTGCTGTCGCGAAGGTTCTGCAGCATCCACCCAAGGAGACAAAGTTTTGATTCTTTTCTTCAAAAAAGAACCGCTTGCCTTGCTTTCAGGCTGCGTCCCCGCGCTCACTTACCAGCCGCCTTACAGCCAGCGTCGCTGAAGGCCGACCCCGAACATGACGTAGCCTTTACCGCCCGGCCCTGCGAGGCCCTGCCCGGGTCGTAGTACACCGTGCTTCCCGAGTGCGACCAGCATGCTGGTCCGCGATCGGTGTTGCGTCGCCGGAGCCGTTGCAAGCCGGTTGCCGGGCGCAGCAGGAACGCGGTGGTGTATGCCGCGAAGGCACCGGCAGCGCCCACTTGGCAGAAACACCGGGGACAGCTCTGCCGACGAGGCTGGCTCCACACCACCTTTGTCACAAGCATCGCGCTTGCCGCGCCGATTTGTCACCGCTTAAGGTTGCAGCCGCTGCAAACGGAATCGAGGGGTCAAGCGCCATGTCCACGCACCAGCCAGCCACGTTCTGGGACACGCTGCATTTCATCGCGCCGGACGCGGCCCAGTTGACGGCCTCTGCCTACAGCCGGATCTATGCGTTCGGCGACAGTCTTTCAGACGCGGGCAACGACTTCAAGGCAGACGGCCGGACTTTGCCCAACCCGTTCGTCTACTCGGACGGACGCTTCTCCAACGGTCCCGTATGGGTGCAGGACCTCGCACACGACCTGCATCTGCCCGCCGTCACCCCCAGCCTGTCCGGCGGCACCGATTTCGCGTTCGGCGGCGCGGAAACGGGCGCCGAGACACTGCACACCGCCTCGTTGCTGGACTTGCCGGCGCAACTCGCCGAGTTCTCGGCGACCGATCCGCACCCTTCTGCCGAAGCGCTCTTCACCCTCTCGATCGGCGGCAACGACGTCATCGATGCCACCAACGCCTACGCGTCCGACCCTGCCGCCGCGGTAGCCGACGTGCAGAAAGCCGTCAGCAACGAAGCATCCTTCGTGCAAGGCCTGGCCAATGACGGGGCGAAGACTTTCGTCATCCTCAACGTGCCCGACATCGGCAAGACGCCAGAGGAAGCCGCCGACGCAAGTGCCGGCAGCTATCTCGCCTCGCTCTACAACGAGGATCTCGCCGGCACGCTGACCTCGCTTGGCCTGGCGGACCACCTGTCGATCCACCTCGTCGACGCCTTTTCACTGATCGACAACGCGGTGGCCCATCCTGCGCGGTACGGGCTCACAAACGTGACGACGCCGGTGTGGACAGGCGACTTCATCAACCCGTTCAGCGGCACGCTCAACGCCTACAGCGTGTCTGCGCAGAACCACTATCTGTTCTTCGATCACCTGCACCCGACGGAGACGGGGCACGAGGCACTGGCGGGTCTGGCGGTGGCAAGTCTGAAATGACGTCGTGTGCGCGGCGCTTGCGCTCGTGACACCGACTGATTTAGGGCTGATACCAGGAAGCAAGAGCCTTTTTTTCGAGAAAAAGAAGCAAAAAGCTTTTATCGCGGCTGTCGCGGACGGCTGAAACACCACGCTTCCGCGGTGTAGACCCAAGGATACAAAGTTTTTGGTTCTTTTTTTTCAAAAAAGAACCGCTTGCCTTGCTTCGTGCCCAATGTGCGGGCGAACATCTCCGGTGTACATCTGCGCGGGTCTTCGCAGGTAGACATCGCGCAGGCAGGTTGAGGCGCGGGAAGTCACAGACAGAACATGGTCAAGTGTCATTTGTCACGCGCGTGGCTTTGACTGGTCGCGAAGGTGTCGTGTGTTGTTCTACTCAGCCACCGCAAGAGAGTGGTTACAATTTCGCGAAAGCCCGTCTCGTAGGTTGGCGGTGCTTAACTCAGGTTTTGGCGCAAGATTTTGACATGTCACATCATACTATGACACCTGGTGCATGCGGTTAGTCGAACCACAGGTGATGTCCTGCTTCGATACGTTGCGGTAGAAAGGCGGATGAGACTTCGTTGCCTGCTCACCCATCAGGCGTAGTGCAAGCGGATCAAAGTGCCACGAACACCCACGTCAAACCCAGAAAGGGCACCAGCGCCAGAGCCCCGCGAGCGATCACACCGACTATCTCGGCGTTGTGCATGGCTTGCTCGTGACGAGCCTGCAGGGCAGCAAGACGCGCGGCGAACGAGATCCGCGGCGCACGGACGTTGCCGAAGTAGGTAGCAGCGTGGTTGAAGCTCAGCGTCGTCATGATGGTCATCTCCGATTTGGTTTCGGTCACATCGACCTGTCGGAGTGATTGCATCCGCCGTGCCAAGCACGTAAAGCATTGTAAGTGTTGAGGACTTTGGTGCTACGAAAGAGGACGGCCAGAGTTTAAGGTTGAGCACGCCAGAATATGGCAGGTTTCGCCACTTGGGACTCAATCCGTTCGCGAGGCGTCGCGATGAACCAGCTTCGTCGACTGCCCAGCTTCACGCCGGGACCTTGGTATCTACAATCCTACTGACCCACGGGTGAAGGGATGCTCGAGATTGTACAGGCGTGGCCATCGGCGACCCGCGATAGGTGACCGGCGAACCAGGCCTGTTCAAACCTGATTGCCGGGTGTGAAATCCAGCTGCGACAACAGGCCCGAGTCTGCAACGGCTCGGCGCTTCCACAGAACGGCTGGCGTCCCATACGAAAGCGATCAGCTGCATTGGAGAGGCGCTCTAATACGAGCCACGCCGGAGCGAAGCCGTCCGGTCGCTCGCGGAGAGTGGCCCCTGCAAGCCGCACGAAAAGCCGTCGGCTCACGTGTTTTCAGACGCTACGGCTCGATCAAACCAGGGGACGTCTCGTGTCCGTGGAACATATGGCCAAGCGGGGCTTACATTAGCTGTCAGGAACATCGCCCAACAGCAACCGAGGCCAGCACTAGTTTTGCAAAAAACTAAAAACCCTTGGTCCCTCAGCTACGCGTGGCGGGGAGAGTCCGCGACACCCAAAACAAAATCTTTCCTGCTTTCTCAAAAAAGCAGATCTTGCTTTCGGACACTCTCGAGAATTGCAGCAATCCGCGTTTCCGATCGTGCAAGGCTTTGTTTCTGTTAAGGGCAGCTAGGGAGTATGTGTATTTTTCGAGGCGCCCTTACCTTCATCCATGGAACATCCGTAGGCCCGACGATAGTCACACTTCGGACTGCCGGTATTATACCACGGTCACAGATCTTAACCCGGTGACGCGCAAGCAAGCCGTTTTGAAAGAAAGAACCGAAAACTTCTGTTTCCTTGGGCACCCGCTACAGAACCAGTGCGACAGCAGGAGCAAAAGTCTTTTGCTTCTTTTCTTCAGAAAAGAAGGCCTTGGCTTCCTTAACGAACATCGAAGGATAAGCGTCCAGCGCCGCTACGCGTATTCGCCGTCCGAGCTGGGCTTGCCCTTCTCCCGACAGCGGGACAGCGCCGCGAAACTTCTTGCTTCTTCTCAAAAAAAGACGCTTCCCGCTAGTCCACCCGCCTGATCACGTCTGCCAGCACCCCGAACACCTCGTCGATTTGTGCCCTGCTGATGATCAGCGGCGGCGAGATCGCCAAGATGTCGCCGGTTGCCCGCACCAGCAGCCCGGCCTCGTAGCACGCCACGAACACCTCGTAGGCTCGCGCGCCCGGCGCACCCGGTCGCGGCGTCAGTTCCACGCCTGCCACCAGCCCTAGGTTGCGCACGTCGATCACGTGCGGCAGCCCAGCAAGGCTGTGCGCGGCCTCCTCGAAATACGGCGAGAGTTCCGCCGCGCGCTCGAACAGGCCCTCGTCGGCGTAGGTGTCCAAGGTGGCGATCGAGGCCGCGCAGGCGAGCACGTGCGAGGAGTAGGTGTAGCCGTGGAAGAACTCGATCCCTGCAGGCGCGTGCATGAACGTCTCGAAGATGTCGCTGCTGGCGACCGTCGCACCCATCGGCACGGTGGCGTTGGTGATCCCCTTTGCCAGGCAGAGCATGTCCGGCACCACGCCGAACAGATCCAACGCGAAGGGTGCGCCCAACCTGCCGAAGCCGCTGATCACCTCGTCGAAGATCAGCAGGATGCCGTGTTTGGTGCAGATCTCGCGCAGACGCTGCAGGTAACCCACCGGCGGCACCAGCACACCGGTTGACCCGGCCACCGGCTCGACGATGACCGCGGCGATGGTGGACGGGTCGTGCAGCGCCACGATGCGCTCTAGCTGGTCCGCCAATTCGGCGCCGTGCAGCGGCTGGCCGTGGCTGAACGCGTTGCGCGCCAAGTCGTGCGTGTGCGGCAGGTGGTCCACCCCGGCCAGCATGGCGCCGAAATGGCGCCGGTTGTTGCTGATGCCGCCCACCGAGATGCCGCCGAAGCCGACCCCGTGATAGCCGCGCTCGCGACCGATCAGCCGCGTGCGGGCACCCTCGCCGCGGATGCGGTGGTAGGCGAGTGCCACCTTCAGCGCGGTGTCCCCCGCCTCGGAGCCGGAGTTGGAGTAGAACACGTGGTCCAGCCCGTCCGGCAGCATCGCCGAGAGCCGCCGCGCCGCCTCGAACGCCAGCGGGTGGCCCATCTGGAACGCCGGCGAGAAGTCCATCTGGCCGGCCTGGCGCGCAATCGCCTCGGTGATGCGCGGCCGGCAATGCCCGGCGTTCACGCACCACAGCCCGGCCGAGCCGTCGAGCACCTGGCGCCCGTCATGGGTGGTGTAGTGCATGTCCTTCGCACCGACCAGCAGGCGTGGCGCCGACTTAAACTGCCGGTTCGCCGTGAACGGCATCCAGAAAGCATCCAGGTTGTTGACCTGTGCGTCCATCACAATCCTCCGAGGGCACGACCGCGCCGCGTTCCATCTTCCGCCCGGCGGCGTGCGGCGTCCAGG
>CAXUIR010000059.1:6957-7449 GCA_964251005.1 uncultured Acetobacteraceae bacterium
GTCCAGGCGCAGCCGCCGATGCCGCTTGGCGAACGGCCAGGCGTGGGCCGCGTTGTCCTCGCCATCACCGAAACTGGAGCAGATGCCATGTCCGACAACCCGCTCGACGACAGCAACGAGGACCGTCAGCAGCGCATCCGCGAGCGCGCCTACCACCTGTGGGAGGTCGATGGCGGCCCGCACGGGCAGGAGCTGGAGTATTGGGACCGCGCTCGCGCGCTTGTCGGCATGGAAGAAAGCGCCCACGCGGCGGAGCTGCCCAACCCGGCAAGCCTGCCCGGCGCTGATCCAAGCCGGGTCGGCATCGTGGAAGAGGCTTTCATTCAGGAGAATTTGGGGGAGTTCCCCGACCGGCTGAGCGACCAGGGTGAACGAAAGCTTACGCCGGCGAAGGCTAACCGAAAGATAGAGTAAGGAAGCACGGCCTTCTTTTCTGAAGAAAAGAAGCAAAAGACTCTGACTCCGCTGTCGCCGGGCGGACCAGGGGGGCCG
>CAXUIR010000059.1:7459-10557 GCA_964251005.1 uncultured Acetobacteraceae bacterium
AACCAAACTCCCCCGCCCCGCGGGCGCCGCCCCCTCTCCGGCGAGCCCGCGACAGCGGAAGCAAAAGTTTTTTGGTTCTTTTTTTCGAAAAAGAACCGCTTGCCTTGCCTACATCTGCTCGTGCTGTTCCATGATGATCTCGCTACGCGACGGCGTCCTCGGCCTTGGCTCCATTTGACGGCGGGTGAACTCTGTCGCAATGTCGGCCAGTTCTAAGAACTGGTCGGCCTGCCGGCGTAGCTCGTCGGCCACCATCGGCGGCGTGGTGCGGATGGAGCTGACCACCGAAACCCGCACGCCCCGGCGCTGCACCGCCTCAATCAGCCTGCGGAAGTCGGAATCCCCGCTGAACAGCACCGCATGGTCCATCTTGTCTGCCAGTTCGAGCATGTCGATTGCCAGCTCGATGTCCATGTTGCCCTTCACGCGCCGGCGGCCGGTCGAGTCCGTGAACTCGCGCGCAGGTTTCGTGACCAGCGTGTAGCCGTTATAGGCCAGCCAATCCGTCAGTGGCTTCAACGGCGAATACTCTTCCGTCTCAAGCACGGCAGAATAGTAGTATGCACGTAATACGTGTGCCTGCCTTCGGAAATACTCCAGCAGGTTGCGATAGTCGACATCAAACCCCAGGTTGCGCGAGGCGGAGTAAAGGTTAGCGCCATCAATGAACAGACAGACGCGTTCGTTTGGCTGGAACAGCATGGCAGGGCCTTTCAATATGCCCAAGGCACCGGCTGAATGGTCGCCGGTCGGGGTTTGATTGCATATGGCCGCACGTTGCTACAACGCAAGGAAGTTTTCGCATTTTTGTCATCATCGGACTTGGTGCGAACCTTTTCTCGCCAGATGGTGCGAGCCCGCCGCAGACCTGCGACCGCGCCCTGCGGGCCATCGCCGGTCTGCAAGGGTTCTCTCGTCCGACACGCTCCCGCTGGTACACCAGCGCGCCGGTACCGCCTTCCGGCCAGCCGCGCTACGTGAACGGGGTTCTGCGTCTGCAAGGCACGATGGCGCCTGACCGCCTGCTTGCTGCGCTGCAGCAAATCGAACACGATGCCGGCCGCCTGCGCACAGTCCCGGACGCCGCGCGCACCCTGGACCTCGACATCATCGACATCGACGGTCAGGTCCGCAGCGCGCCTGACCCGATCCTGCCGCACCCGCGCGCCCACCTCCGCGGTTTCGTTCTCTACCCGCTGCGCGACGTGGCTCCCGGCTGGGTTCACCCCCTGCTCCACAAACATGTCGAAACCCTCATAGAGGCGTTGCCCGACCAGGATGTCCGTTCGAACTGAGGCAGGATTGCGCACGCCATGCGGTGGTCCTGTGGCAGCGGGCGTCTTGCGCTCTGCAGCATATTTGCCTAGCTAGAGAGTTCGCCACCTACCCCGCCGCAGGAGTGCCCGCAGCTATGGCACGAGTAACCGTAGAAGATTGCGTCGAGCGGGTCCCAAACCGCTTTGAGCTGGTTTTGCTCGCTGCCCAGCGTGCTCGCAACATCAGCCGCGGCGAAGAGCTGACGGTCGACCGCGACAATGACAAGAACCCGGTGATAGCACTTCGCGAGATCGCCGACGAGACCATCGAACTGCCCAAGCTGGAGCAGGACCTGATCAAGTCGCTCTCCCGTTCCCCTGAGCCGGAGCCGGCCGACGAGGAGGTGCTCGACCTCATCCCGACGGACCAGAACATTTTCGGTCTCCAGGACGTCTCTACGGAGGAAGAGGCCAGCGGCATGGCACAGGAGGAGATGTCGCCCGACGACATCGAAGCCGCCATCGAAGCCGAACTTGGTGGCCGCGGCCGCCGCTGACCCGCAACTGGCCGGGGGGCGCAGATGGTCGCACTGACCTCCCACGGCTTTCCCTACGGACCCCTGGTCCCGCGCGCGCCGGAAGGCGGCAATTCCCTGGCCGCGCGCGAACTGCAACTCACGCAACGCGTGCATGACTACGCGCCAGGTGCAAACACCGCCCTGATCAGCGTGGCCTACGCGATGGCCGCCCAGGCACACAGCACGCAGACCCGCGACAACGGCGATCCCTACATTACCCACCCGGTGGCCGTCGCCGAGATACTCGCCGGTTACCACCTCGACGTCGCCAGCATCTGCACCGCGCTGTTGCACGACACGGTGGAAGACACCGCCGTCACCATGCGCGAGCTGGACGCCAAGTTCGGCCCGACGATTGCCGGGCTGGTCGACGGCGTCACCAAGCTCACCAGGCTGGAACTGCAATCGGACCGCACCAAGCAGGCGGAAAACTTCCGTAAGCTTGTGCTGGCCATGAGCCGCGACATCCGCGTGCTGCTGGTTAAGCTTGCAGACCGGCTGCACAACATGCGCACGCTCGGTTTCGTGCAGAAGGCCGAACGCCGCACCCGCATCGCCCACGAGACGCTCGACATCTACGCCCCGCTCGCCGGGCGCATCGGCATGGAGTCGCTGAAGAACGAGCTGCAGAATCGCTCCTTTGCGGTGCTGGAACCCGAAGCACACAGCACCATCCAGGCACGGCTGAACTACCTGCGCGGCCAGGGTGCGGACGTCATCGAGGAGGTCAAGCACGAACTCGCCGCCGTGTGCCGCGAGGCCGGCGTGGACGTACGCGAAGTCTCCGGCCGCGAAAAAAGCGCGTTTTCCATCTGGCAGAAGATGCAGACGCGCAACGTGGCCTTCGAGCAGCTGTCGGACATCATGGCGTTTCGCATCGTGGTGCCCACGCGCGAGCAGTGCTACATGGCGCTGGGCGCCGTGCACAACGCCTACCCGGTGATCGCCGGCCGCTTCAAGGATTACATCAGCACGCCGAAGGCGAACGGCTACCAGAGCCTGCACACCGGCGTCACGCTGCGCCACCCGCGCAACCAGAAGATCGAGGTGCAGATACGCACCGCGGAAATGCACGACATCGCCGATAACGGCGTTGCAGCACACTGGACCTACAAGGAAGGCGAGCAGGACGCACCGGCGGAAACGCAGCATTTCGCCTGGGTGCAGGATCTTCTGGAGATCCTCGACAACTCTGCCGCACCCGACGAGTTTCTCGAGAACACCAAGCTCGAGCTGTACCAGGACCAGGTGTTCTGCTTCACGC
>CAXUIR010000060.1:0-7057 GCA_964251005.1 uncultured Acetobacteraceae bacterium
GTATAAGGCAAGCGCTTCTTTTTCTAGAAAAAGAAGCGCTTGCTTCCTACCGAGGCGGCGGCAGGCTCTGAGCCTGCACCGCTCCGTTCGGCGCCGCGTAGACCGCCTGCGGCGCGTATCCATCCGCCGCCACCGGCGGCGCCAACTGCGGTGCCACAATCGGCGCACCGTCGCGCGTCAGCAGGCCGCGCAGCGGGTCTGCCGCCGGGTTGTTCACCCGCAGCGCCATGACGATGTCGATCGAGCCGACCGGCTGGCCGTAGTACAGCTGGTCGCCGGCGGTGTCGGCCGACATCACGCTACCCTCGATAGAGAAGCCGGCAAAGAAGCCGCGCGGCCGCTCGAACGCCACGATGTCCGCGTTGAGGTTGGTGGTGGTCGATCCCTGCACGCCGCCGCCCAGCGTCACCAGCGCCACGGACGCGTTGCCGCCCAGCTTGAACTGCGTGTCCAGCACCGAGCGCAGGCCGTTGTCGGTCAGGATGAACAGCATCACCTCGGCGTCCTGCACGCCGGCCTGCAGGCCGAAGCTGCCGCTGCTGAGGGTGTAGAAGGCCGGGAAAGACCAGGTGCCCTGGCCGCCGCGCGCCAGCAGCACGCAGCCGCCGCCCTCGCCGGCGATGAGGAAGCCGGCGCGGAACACCCGCGGGCAGATCATCACCGCCCTGGCGCGCGGCAGCAGCGCGCGCGGGTCGTGGCCCTGGGACCCGCTCATGATCTCCTGCGCGGCCAGCGTCGCGCGGTCCACCAGTTGCTGCTGTCCCTCCGCCGAGTCCGCGTGGGCGGCAACCGGCAGGGCAGCCAGCAGGGCCGAGAAAATCAATCGCCTGGCGGTGCGCATCCGGACGGTCCTTCGCTGAAACAGGTCGGACTGTAATGGCACATGATGGCGCGGTCGGGGCAAGTTACCAAAGTGCTCATGATTGGCGCGCTTGGCGTAGCAAGCAAAAGCAAGCGCTTCTTTTTCGAGAAAAAGAAGCAAAAAGCTTTTGTCGCGGCTGTCGCGGAGGCTCCGGCATCGAGTGCCCAGGGGACAAAAGTTTTTTGGTTCTTTTTTTCAAAAAAGAACTGCTTGCTTTGCTTCTCGCCGCCGTTCCTGGATGTCGATGCAAGTTTGCAAAGCCCGTTGTGCAGGCTCGCCTAAACCTCGGCGCCCTCGTTGACGACCACCACGCGCCAGCCGGTCGCGAACCGCTCCAGCACCGTCAGCGACAGGTTCTGCACCGACAAGTGCAGCGCAACGCCGGCACCCACACCCAGCGCGTGTGCCACCGCCGCGCGTATTGCGCCGCCGTGGCTGACGCAGACCAGGTCGCGCCCTTCATGCGTGTGCGCCAGCCGCTCCAACGTCTCTCCCACACGGTGCAACACCTGGTCCATGCTCTCGCCGTCCGGCGGGATCTCGCCGGAGCCGAGCGGCCAGAACGGATGCGCAGGGTCGGCCAGGCGCGCCGGCAGGTCGGCATGCGGCAGACCCTGCCAGGCGCCGAGATCCTGCTCGGTCAGCCCCGGCTCCACGGTGATCGGGGCATCGTTGGCGGCGTGTCGCTGGATCAGCTCGGCGGTGCGGCGCGTGCGCTGCAGCGGTGTCACCAGCCAGGCGGCGTCCGGTGGCAGGCGCGCAGCCAGCGTTGCGTAAGTGGCAGTCTGCGCCTGCTGGCTTTCGGTGCAGATTGCGACGTCCATGCGGCCGTACAGCACCGCGCGTGCGACGGGCTCAACGATGGCGTGTCGGATCAGCCAGAAGCGCGTGCAGACTGTCAAAGCAGAAAGGCCTTCTTTTCTGACGAAAAGAAGCAAAAGACTTTTGTCACGGCTGTCGCGGACTCCCCCGCACGGCACAACCAAGGGAGCAAAAGTTTTTTGGTTCTTTTTTTCAAAAAAGAACTGCTTGCTTCACTCGCCAATGTTCATCAACGCCCCATTCCGCCGCGCCGCGTAGAACTGCTGCATGAACAGCAGCATCGCCGCGCTCAGCCAAACCAGGTTCAGCCCCGCCGCCCACGCCAAGTGACTCCAGAGGATCACCCCACCGCCGATCGCCGCGCGCAACCCTTCGAACACGTGCGCCGCCGGCAACGCAAGTGCGACCACCTGCAACCAGTGCGGCAGCACGGAGACCGGGTAGTACACGCACGCCAGCGGCGCCAGCCCGATCAGCATCGACCAGACCAGGCTCTCCGCCCCGCCGCCCTGGCTGAGGATCAGCGCGATGCAGCCCAGCGCGATCCACCAGCCCATCATCATCAGGTTCAGCGCGAACAGCACCACCACCGGCCCCACGCTGAGGATGTTGAAGTGGTAGATCAGGAACGCCAGCACCATCGCCGGCACCACGCCCAGCAGCATGCGCACCACCGACATGCCAAGCAGTGCCATCAGCAGCTCCCACGGCCGCAGCGGCGAGACGAAGATGTGGCCCAAATTGCGCGACCAGATCTCCTCCATGAAGGTCACCGCGAAGCCGAGATGGCTGCGCAGCGCCGTCTCCCACAGCAGCACGCCGCCCAGCAGCATGCCGATGGTGACCGCGCCGTGGTTGCCCAGCCGCGCCGCGAAGAAGCGGGAGGTAAACCCCCAGATCACCATCTGCAGCACCGGCCAGTAGGCGAGGTCCAGCAGCCGCGGCCACGAGCGGCGGAACAGCGTGAGATGGCGGTACATCAGCCCCCACACCCGGCGCAGCGAGGCCACCAGGTCAAGGCCGGGTGCGTTCCGAACCAGGGTGGGGGTCAGGACGGCAGGCTGCGTCAGGCTCATGGTTCCTCCAGCGCCGCCAGCGCTTCGGTGTCGCCGTACTCCGGCGGCGCGGTGCGGGCGCGCGCGATGTCGAGGAACACGTCTTCCAGGTCGTTGCGGTTGTATCGCGCGAGCAGCTCGCCGGGCGTGCCGCGGTCGACGATGCGGCCCTGCTTCATCATCAGCACGGTCCCGCAGAGGCGTGAGACCTCGTCCATGTTGTGACTGGCCAGCAGGATGCTGCAGCCGCTCTCGGCGCGGTAGCGCTCCAGCCAGCTGCGCACGATGTCGCCGGTGTCGGGGTCCAGGCTGGCGGTGGGCTCGTCCAGCAGCAGCAGCTCGGGGCGATTGATCAGCGACTTGGCAAGCGCCACCCGCGTCTTCTGCCCGGCGGAGAGCTGGCCGGCGGGACGGTGCAGGAACGCGTGCAAGTCCAGCTCGTCGGCCAGCTCGGCGATACGGCGGTCCACCTGCCTGACGTTGTACAGGTGACAGTAGACACGCAGGTTCTCCGCCACGGTCAGGCGGTGCGGCAGCGCCACGTAGGGCGAGGAGAAGTTCACCCGGGCGAGTGCCGCGAACCGGTCGTGCGACATGTCGTGGCCGAGCACGTGTATGCGCCCGCTGGTGGGCACCAGCAGGCCGAGCAGCATGGCGATCGTCGTGGTCTTGCCCGCGCCGTTGCCGCCGAGCAGGCCGACCGTCTCACCCGAGCCTACGCTGAAGCTGATGCTGTCGACGGCGAGGGCAGCGCGGTAGCGCTTGGTGAGGGCCTCTACTACTATCGCTTGCATTGGCCCGGATTGCGGGAACAGCCAAGAGAAGGCAAGCGGTTCTTTTTTGAAAAAAGAACCGAAAAACTTTGCTTCCTGGCGCTCTACCTGCGGGCGCTGGGGGCTACGACGACGCAGTGGTTGGTTTTGCGGCAGGTATGTACGGCGGCGTCGTGGGTGAGGCGCGCGGACGAGGTCGTCTCGCTGACGCGGACGGTCCAGTGATTGCCGCCGACCGCGTGGCTGACGTGCTCGCTGGCGTAGGCCGCGCTGATCAGGTGGAAGCCGCTGTGGTGGGTGACGCTCGCAGAGGCGAGGTGGACCGAGGCGTGCACGCCGGCGCGCGGCTCCGGCGCCTCGGCCAGCTCCACCGGCGCCGGGCCGGCATGGTGCGTGTGGCGGCGGTCGTTAACGGCGTAGCGCACGACTTGCTCACGCGCGCGGCGGCTTCTGGCGGCGACGGCTACGTTGACGTGGCGCGGGTAGCGGGGGCCGGCGGGGATGTCCATCGGCAGCTGGTTGACCGCGTACTGCTCGGCCGGCGAACGCTGCTGCGGCCACTCGCCCTGAATGTAGGGGGCGATCATCGCGACGTAGCGGCGCGTTTCCGCCGGCAGCGGACGGTTGTGGCTCAGGTAGTCCACCAGCCGCGCCGGGCCGCCGTTGTAGGCGGCTAGGAAGCCGGGGCTGCCGAACGCATCGTACATCTCGCGCAGGTAGGCGGTGCCGGCGAGAATGTTGTTGTGCGGGTCGAACGCGTCGTCGCCCAGGCCGTAGCGGGCGCGCAACTCGTCGTAGGTCTGCGGCATCACCTGCATCAGCCCCATCGCACCCACCGGCGAGGTGATGACCAGGCCGGTCGAGGCGAACTCGTGGCCGTGCGACTCGACCCGCATCACTTCCCGAACCCAGCGCTCCGGCACGTCGTACTTCTTCGACGCCTCGATTATGTAAGGACCCCACGGATCCTCCGGCGGGCCGGGCGGCGCGTAACTGGGTTTGGCGCGGGCCACGTAGGTGGCGGCCTCCTGTGTGGCAGTCATCGGCGGGCCGTGCGTCGCCGCGCAGGCCGAAAGCAGGGCAGCCGCCGCGATGCTGGCAGCGCCGCGCACCAGGTTGCCGCGACTGAGTGTGGTAATGCCGCTCACGCCGTATGCATCCGTTGGTCATCCCGTTGCGGGCGCGGGACAAGCGCGCTGCGCATTGCCGCCGGCAGTTGCAAGTCACCCGCCATCGGTGCGGGCGGGTCGGCTCAGGCCAGACGTGAGAGTCTGCCGCTAGAGCGTTAACCGAACGTGGAGTTGGCGGCAAGGAGGATGTGACGGGCGAGGCGAATTTAATGTGACAGGCAGGCAATCGGTTCCGTTTGCGAAGAAACGGGCGGAGTCGAGTGTCGGAGCGAACGATCCAATCGGTTCGGAGGGTACCCACGTGGAACGGTGCCGATTCGGCGGTTCGGCCTGTTCAACGCCAAGCCGCCGTTACAAGCGCTTTTGCCAGGCGCTGGTACGGTCCGCGTTGAGGCTGCCATTCGCAAGGCAAGGAAGGCCTTCTTTTTTGAAAAAAAGAAGCAAAAAACTTTTGCTCCGACGCCTGCGCCACGGTATGGCCTGGTTTTGCCAGCATGCGTTCTTGTGTCAGCGTTCTCCACCTTGATGCAGGCAGGGGAATGAAACCTCTCAGTCCTGTTTTGCAAAAAGGACTGTGTCAGCATCAGAGCGTGTTGGACCGACAACGAAGAGCAACCGCCGAGCCATTTCGATTGAGGGCAGGCGATGTGCCCGGAGTCGAGTCGCCCGTCAGAAAGCGTCTGTTCCCAAGCGCGCGCCTAGTAGAAGTGTCCGCGACAGCCGTAACAAAAGTCTTTTGCTTCTTTTCTTCAGAAAAGAAGGCCTTGCCTTACCTATGCGCCGCCCTGTGCTTCGCCGGCGGGGTGGACCGGCTGACCCGCACGTTGTCGTCCGGATCGTCCGGTAGGTTGCTCGCAAATTCCTCAGTCATCGCCTGGCTGATCTCGAAGCGCGTCTCGCTGTCCTGAATCCGGATCGCGCCGACGTCGCGCTTCTCGACTCCGCCCATGCGGCAGATCAGCGGCAGCAGCCATTTCGGGTCTGCCTTCTGTGCGCGGCCGATGTTGACGGCGAACCACGTCATCGGCCCGGCCTCACCGCCCGCTTTGCCCGGCCGTGAGCGCGGGTTGTCGTGCTGCGTACGCGGGCTATCATGTTGGGCGCGCGGGCCGTCGTGCTGGGCGCGCATGCCGTCGTTCCGGTCACGCGGCCCTTCGTGCGATGCGCGCGGGCCGGCGCGGGTGCCCGGCGGCGGGGAGAGCTCGGTCAGCTCCTCCGGCGCCGGCAGGCGGGCGCGGTAGAGGCGGACCAGTGCGGCGGCCACGTCGTCCGGCGTGCGGCCTTCCAGCAGACGGCGCGCCAGGGCCACCTCCTCGTCGGTGGCCTCCTCGGTCAGCACCGGGTCCTGTAGCAGGCGGGCGGCGTCCCGCGCGCGGATCTCCTCGACCAGCGGAGCGCCGCTCCATTGTGCGGACACGCCGGCCGCTGAAATCAGCGTCTCAGCGGCGCGCGCGCGGTTGGCCGGCACGATCAGCACGCAGGTGCCCTTGCGCCCGGCCCGCCCGGTGCGGCCGCTGCGGTGCAACAGTGTCTGCTTGTTGGTGGGCAGGTCGGCGTGGACCACCAGGCCGAGGTCGGGCAGGTCAAGCCCGCGGGCGGCGACATCGGTGGCCACGCACACCCGCGCCTGGCCGTCGCGCATCGCCTGCAGCGCGCGGGTGCGTTCGTTCTGGGTCAGCTCGCCGGACAAAGCCACGCTGGTGAAGCCGCGTTCCTGCAGGCTGGCGTGCAGGTGGCGCACGCCGTCGCGCGTGGCGCAGAAAACCAGCGCTGTCGGCGCCTCGAAGTAGCGCAGCACGTTGACCACGGCGTGCTCGGTCTCGCGCGGCGGGATGCGCACGGCGCGGTACTCGATGTCGGCGTGCGGCTGGTTGCGCACCAGCGTGTCGATGCGCAGCGCGTCGGACTGGTACTTGCGGGCGAGGGCGGTGATCTCCTTGGCGATGGTCGCCGAGAACAGCAGCGTGCGGCGCGTGGCGGGCGTAGCGGCCAGCAGCGTCTCCAGCTCGTCGCGGAAACCGAGGTCGAGCATCTCGTCGGCCTCGTCCAGCACCACCACGGCGAGGTCGCCCAGGCGCAGCCGGCCGCGGGCGAGGTGGTCGCACAGCCGGCCCGGCGTGCCGACGACGATGTGCGCGCCGGCCTCCAGCGCGCGCGCCTCGCGCTGGCCGTCCATGCCGCCGATGCAGGAGAGGATGCGTGCCCCGGTCTGCGCGTACAGCCAGGTCAGCTCGGCGTGGACCTGCATGGCGAGCTCGCGCGTCGGTGCCACCACCAATGCCCGCGGGTTGGCCGCACGCTCGAACCGCTCGGCGCCGCCCAGCAGCGTGGGCGCAAAGGCCAGCCCGTAGGCGACGGTCTTACCCGAGCCGGTCTGCGCGGAGACCAGCAGGTCGCGCGCCTCCGCACCCGGTT
>CAXUIR010000060.1:7067-7516 GCA_964251005.1 uncultured Acetobacteraceae bacterium
GTCAGCGCATGGTCCAGGGCAGGGTTGGTAGGAAAGGTCATGTTCGTGTGGGGTCCGGGGATGGCTGGTTCACGCCACCTTCGGAACGCGCAAGGCAAGCTGCGGCCGGCGGGCTGGGTGGACAGGCGATGGATGGGCGTGCGGTTGATATAGGCGGCGCAAGGCTGGAGTGAAAGAAATCGTGCTGTGGATGTGTTTCGCGGCGTTCAGCGTGACGGTGCTGCTGGGCGGCCTGCTGACCGCCGGCCGGGCCCGGCGACTGGCCGTCGTGCACGGGGCGCTCGGTGCGCTGGGCACGGTGGCGCTCGGGCTGGCGCTGCGCCGGGCGGCCCTGAGCGGCCCGTTCGCCTGGGATGGGTTCGCGCTTGCCTTGGCGGCCTTGGCCGGGGGGCTGGCGATGTGGACTTTCTGGCGCAAAGGGAGACGGCCGGGGCTGGTGGTGTTCCTGC
>CAXUIR010000060.1:7526-10386 GCA_964251005.1 uncultured Acetobacteraceae bacterium
ATGTGTCCGCGTCCCTGAGATCAGGCGGCGCGCTAAGAGGGGATTTGGTGAGCGCGGTCGGGCAAGTGAAGGCAAGCGGTTCTTTTTTGAAAAAAAGAACCAAAAAACTTTTGCTCCGCTGTCGCGCGCTCGCCGGACAGAACCGCGACAGCGGACGCAAAAGCTTTTTGCTTCTTTTTCTCGAAAAAGAAGCCTTGCTTCTCTTGCTCCCGACGCGCCGCTAAACGACCCCGATGCAACCCTTCACGCTCGAGAACGCCGCCCACCTGGTGCAGGTGGCGCTCACCCCCGTCTTCCTGTTGTCCGGCATCGCCGCCCTGCTGAACGTGTTCGCCACCCGCCTGGCCCGGGTGTCCGACCGGTTGGACGAGCTGTCCGGCAACATCGCCGCCTCGGGCTGCACGCCCGAGCAGCACGCCGACATCGCCCGGCTGCACCGGCGCTCCATCGTGCTGGACATGGCCGTGGTGCTGAGCACCGCCGGCGCCGCGGCCACCTGCCTGGCGATCATGACGCTGTTCCTGTTCGCAGTCAGCAACAAATCTATCGCCACCGTGCTGCTGTTCTTCTTCGGGCTGGCGATCGTGTGCACGCTGGGGTCGGTAGCGGCGTTCGGGGTGGAGATGATGATGAGCAGCAACGCGTTGCGGCGCCGCATGCGGTTCCACATGCCTCTGCTCGGTTGGCGTCGGGATGCGGAGACTTACGCCGGGGAGCCTAAGTCTTGACGCTTTGATAGGTCAGCAAGCAAGCAAGGCCTTCTTTTCTGAAGAAAAGAAGCAAAAGACTTTTGTCATGCTGTCGCGGAACTTACCTCGGCGCGCACCAAAGGAGACAAAAGTTTTTTTGTTATTTTTTTAAAAAAAGAACCGCTTGCCTGCCTTTGATGCCGACCGACAAACAGCTCGTTCTTACGCCGGCAGAAAACTTCCAACCAGCAGCAACGCGGCGCAACTTGCCAGCATGGCGAACGTGGCGACCATGCCGATGGCGCGGAAACGCACTACCTCGATGGGCCGCGACATGCCCCAGGCATGCACCGTGCGGCCGGCGAGCAACGCCAGTCCGTTCGCGTGCACGACCCACGGCGTGTAGCCCGACAGCTCCACCAACAGCAGCAGCACCAGCCCGATCGGGGCGTATTCGGCGCAGTTGGCATGCACGCGGATGGCACGTTCCAGCGCCGGGTCGCCGCCCGTGCCCACCGCCACGCGCATCAGGCCGCGCAAGCGGATCACCCGCATGGCGAGGCCGACGAAGAGGATGGCGAGGAGTGCGGCGTAGAGCGCCGTGATGGGAGTGTGCATGCGGCTTCTATGCCACGGCAGCTTATTGCACTGCTAGCGCAACATTTTGGGTCGGGGATCGGATGAGTAGAAAGCAAGCAGTTCTTTTTTGAAAAAACGAACCAAAAAACTTTTGCTGGCGCTGTCGCGGGCGGCTGAGTTGGGCGCCTCGAGGCACACTGTGTTCAGAACCGCGCACCTTGCCTTGCTTGCGTTTCCAGGTGCTCCTCGATGATGCGGATGTTACGGATGTTTGCTTTCAGCGCCATGTCGAACAGGTCGCCGAGCACCGGCACGGAACCGCCCACCACCTCGACGACCACGTTCCCCGTCATCCGCGCCAGCTTGTGCCGCGGCAGCCCCAGCGCGTGCGCCTGCTGGATGATGTAGAGCGACAGCAGGCCGAGCACCGCGTCGCCAGCCCCGGGCACCAGGCCGATGACGCTGTTCAGCCCGAAGCGGAAGCGCGTGCCTGGCAGGCGGAACGCCCCGTCGATCAGCCAGGCCAGACGTTTGACCCGCGCGAGCCGCTCACCCGAGGACATCAACAAACCAAAACTCCTTTCCGTCCCAGAAGCGCAACGCCTGCCCCCAGCAAGTACCCCAGAGGACAAAAGTTTTTTGGTTCTTTTTTTCAAAAAAGAACCGCTTGCTTGCTTTGGTATCCATCCGGTCGGAGCCTCCGGCAAAGGCCAGGGTTTGTATTCCACGCCACGAGCAGGCAGCCTCCGGGCCGTGGTAGCAGACAGGCGGGTGCTCAAGCATGGTGGATGACGTGTCTGCGAAGCTGGCCTGGGAGGCGCTTCTGGCGGAGCCGGATGCCCAGCTGGTGGACGTGCGCACGCCGGCGGAGTGGCAGCACGTCGGCGTTCCCGACCTGGCGCACGCGGGCAAGCAGCCGGTCCTGGTGTCGTGGCAGTTTCCCACCGGCGCGATCAACCCTGCCTTCCTGGACGGGCTGCGCGAGGCAGGGCTGGCGCCTGGCCAGACGCTGTATTTCATCTGCCGCAGCGGCGTGCGCAGCCTGGCTGCGGCGGAGTGGGCCGAGGCGGCGGGCTACGCGCGCTGCTTCAACGTGGCGAGCGGGTTCGAAGGGCATCCGGACGATCGCGGGCGGCGCGGCGTGGTCGATGGCTGGCAGTCGGATGGGTTGCCTTGGACTACGCCGTCAGCGTGAGTAGCCTCTCGAAGCAAGTACGCGGCGCATGTTGACGGTAGAACGGAGTGTCTGCGCATTTGAACGGCTCTTCGCCTTGGTTGCAGCAAGAGCCGTCGGCTATCACCTCGTTGCGCCACGCAAGCTATGCTGTGTCGAGCCGATCGGTTTCCGACGATTTTGCAGGTGTGGTGGGATTGGATCGGCTGATTTCTTATTCGCCGACGAAGTCTTTGCTGAGGATGTGATCGCTGCCCAATATTCCCGATACTGAACCCATCGAGATAGGACTGATCCGATATACCAGTCTCAGCAGATCTCAGTTCTGGAACAGCATCCACATGTTGAACCGATGCCGGACGTCTAGAGCACTTTCCGATCACGTGGCGTCATAGCCTGCCGCTGCGAAGTAGTTCGC
>CAXUIR010000061.1:0-10298 GCA_964251005.1 uncultured Acetobacteraceae bacterium
GCCGTCCGCGACAGCCGCAGCAAAAGCTTTTTGCTTCTTTTTCTCGAAAAAGAAGACGCTTGCTTTCGTCGCCCATGTGGACAGCGCCGACATGCCTGTCGTAACGCATGACGCCGTGACCCACCCGACCTCCGCCGAGACGATCCTGACGAACGCCACCGTCGTGCTGCCGCAGCACGCGATGGCCGCCACCGTGGTGATCCGCGGCGGCCTTATCGCCGACATCCAGCCGGGCTCCGCTGCCGGCTGCGACCTCGACGGCGACTACCTGCTGCCCGGCTGCGTGGACGTCCACACCGACAACCTCGAGCGTCAGGTGATGCCGCGCTCCAACGCCCGCTGGCCCAGCCGCGCCGCCCTGCTGGCGCACGACGCGCAATGCGCCGCCTCCGGGATCACCACCGTGTTCGACGCGCTGTGCGCCGGCCAGCCCGGGTCGGAGGACGACCGCACACGCACCTGCCGCGAAGGTGTGGCCGACCTCGCCGTACTCGAGGCGACCGGCCTGCTGAAGGCGCACCACAAGCTGCACCTGCGCTGCGAGCTGCCGGCACCCGACCTCCTGGCGCAGCTCGAGATGCATGCCGGCAACCCTGCCCTGCGCATGGTCAGCCTGATGGACCACACGCCCGGCTTCGGCCAGTTCGGCGACCTGGCGCGCTATCGCCGGATGCTGCGCCAGGGCGGGCTGGACCATGCCGCCATCGACGAGCAGATCGCCGGCCGCTGGCGCCAGCGCGCGCAACATCTGGGGGCGAACCGGCGCGGCCTGCTCGACCGGTTACGGGACGTGAGCGTGGTGCTCGCCAGCCACGACGACGCCACCGACGACGACGTCGCCGCCAACCTGGCCGACGGGATCATGCTGAGCGAGTTCCCTGTCTCGCTGCACGCGGCCGAAGCGGCGAAGGCGGCCGGCATGTCGGTGATCGCCGGCGCGCCGAACCTGGTGCGCGGCGGCTCGCACAGCGGCAACGTGGCCGTGTCCGTTCTGCTGCGCGCGGGCGTGGTGGACGTGCTGGCGTCGGACTACGTGCCAGGCAGCCTGCTGCACGCCGCCTTCGTGGCGGCGGAGGTGGTGGGGCTGCCGCCAGCCGTGGCCATGGTAAGCAGCGCGCCGGCGCGGATGACCGGGCTCGCCGACCGTGGGGAGATCGCGGTGGGCAAGCGGGCGGACCTGGTGCGTGTGCGGGTGCACGAGGGCACGCCCGTCGTGCGGCAGGTCTGGCTGGAGGGCGAGCGAGTTATCTGAGGCGAGATCTCGTCTCCGGAAGAAAGCCGCGGGGACTTGCCACTATAATACCAGTCCACGAGGCGATATTGCGCAAAGCAAGCAAGGCCTTCTTTTTTGAAAAAAAGAAGCAAAAAACTTTTGTCTCTGCTGTCGCGGACTCTGCCGCGGCGTGCACCCCAGGGAACAAAGTTTTTTGGTTCTTTTTTTCAAAAAAGAACTGCTTGCCTTGCTTTGCCAGCCACCAGGCCTGACACCGCAAGCACCTCGGCGCAGGCAGACCTTCAACAGAGACGCTCCCCGGAGACAAACCCGCTGGTTCATCTCTCAAAAAGAACACGCTCATGCGTATAGCCCTCTACTGGACCCCCGAGCCCCAGGACCCCCTCGCTGCTCTGGGCGCCGCCTGGCTGGGCCGCGACGCGGAAACCGGCGCACTCGTTCCGCACCCGGACGTGCAAGGCCTCGCCGCGCTGACCGAGGCGCCGCGCGTCTACGGCTTCCACGCCACGCTCCGGCCGCCGATGCGCCTGGCTTCCGGGTGGGAGGAGTTCATCGCCGCCGCACGCGACGTGGCTGCGCGCGTGGCGCCGTTCGACATGCCGGCGCTGGTGGTGAGCGACCTGTCCGGCTTCGTGGCGCTGCGCGAGCAGGTGCCATGCCCTGCGCTGCAGGCATTATGCGACGCGTGTGTGCTTGGCACGGACCGGCACCGTCTGCAGCCAGGCGCGGACGAGCTGAACAAACGCCGAAGAGCCGGCCTCTCGGCGCGGCAGGAAGCGATGCTGCAGCGCTGGGGCTACCCTTACGTGCTGGAAGAGTGGTTCTTCCACATGACGCTGTCGCGCCGTTTGCAGCCGCCGGAGATGGCCCGTCTCCTGCCGCAGGCCGCAGCGTATTTCGGGCCGGCCCTGGCGGTCACGCGGCGGGTCGAGACGGTAACCGTCTGCACGCAGCTTGACGGCGGCGTCTTTCTGGTCGCCGAGCGCCTCGTGTTACGAGGTTAAGCAAGCAGTTCTTTTTTGAAAAAAAGAACCAAAAAACTTTTGCTCCCTTGGTGCACGCTGCAGAACCTTCGCGACAGCAGGGATAAAAGTCTTTTGCTTCTTTTCTTCAGAAAAGAAGGCCTTGCTTACTTCCTATAAAAGACACCGCTCTCAACCACCGTCATCCCGATCGGCATCAGGCTTATTCCCGCCAGCTTGACGTGCTGGAACGCGAACGGGATGCCGATGATGGTCACTGCGCACCCAACCGCCGCGACCAGGTGGCCGATCGCCAGCCACACCCCGAACACCACCAGCCAGACGATGTTGCCCAGGAACCCGAGCGGCCCAGTGCCCAAATCCTCGAACCCGGTCAGGTCGCGCCGGTTCACCGCCTCGCGCCCGAACGGCCACAGCGAGAACGAGGCGATGGTGAAGCAGGCGCGCGCCCAGGGAAGCCCCACGATGCTGATGGCGGCGACGATGCCTGCCAGCAGCCACAGCGTGGCCATGATGAAGCCGCCGAACACCACCCAGAGCACGTTGAGGATCAGCGTCATGGCAGATGTCCATCGGTGGTGTCGCTGCGGCGCAGCAACCGGATGGAGACCACCATAACCAGGATCAGCACGGCGAGCACGCCCAGTTCCATCATCGAGGCGCGGAATATCTTCTCGGCCATGTCGGTCATCGTGTCCTCCTTGGTCGTCTCGGAGGATTTCAGCGTGATCACCAGCACCCGGCGGATGGTGGCGATCAGGCCCACCACCAGGAACGGCTCGCTGGTCAGCGCGCCCGAGCGCATCGAGGCGCGCACGGTGTGGAGGATCTCGATCAGCATCAGCACGAACAGCAACCGGTCGATGACCAGGAAGATGCTGTGGGTGGACGTCCAGTCGGCCAGGCCGCTAACCAGCACCCAGGCGGCGCCGGCCAAGGCCACCAGGGCGGCAAACGAGAGCAGCAGCCCAAGCGCCATGTAGGCGCCGTGCTCCACCTTGAGAAAGGCCGACGCGGTGCGCGCCACCCAGCGTTCCTGACCGCTCTCCTCGTCGTCCATCGCGATGCCGCCCCTGGTTTGGCAGGCACCATGAAGCCGGGCGGGGCGTAGGTAAAATGCTTTGTGGAACCGAAAACCCGCCGGGCCGGAGGCTGTTGCATACAGGTTCCCACCTATCGCAGGAGGCCGGGGCGGGCGCCGGCCACCGCGCGTCGGCAAGCTGCCTCTTCCGGATCGGCTGCCCAGGCTGCCGGCCCGCAACATCATCGGGAGTTGGCATTGATGCGACAGAATTTGCAGCAGCACGCGTTTAGCACGATGCTCGGCGTCTCCGTCTGCGCGGCTGCGGTGGCGGTCTCACCGGCCGCCCGCGCGGCAGACGCCGAGGCCGCCCTGATCGAGCACGGCAGGTACCTGGCCACCGCCGGCGACTGCGAGGCGTGCCACACCGCGCCCG
Organism: uncultured Acetobacteraceae bacterium; assembly: GCA_964251005.1. GTDB lineage: Bacteria > Pseudomonadota > Alphaproteobacteria > Acetobacterales > Acetobacteraceae > BOG-908. Next base: position 3,675 of record CAXUIR010000061.1, read on the forward strand.
GCGGCAAGGCGTTCGCCGGCGGGCTGTACATGAACACGCCGTTCGGCCCTATCAGCACGCCCAACATCACGCCGGACGAGAAGACCGGCATCGGCAAGATCAGCGACGAGCAGTTCTACAAGGTGTTCCACGAGGGCATCGGCATGCAGGGCGAGCACCTCTACCCGGTGATGCCGTTCCCCTGGTACACCAAGGTGACCCGCGACGACGTGCTGGCGATCAAGGCCTACCTGTTCTCGCTGCAGCCGGTGAACGCGCCGCGCAAGCCGCTGAAGCTTGTCTTCCCGTTCAACATCCGCGCCGGCCTGATCGGCTGGGACGCGCTGTTCCTGAAAGACGGAACCTTCAAGCCGGACCCTGCAAAGTCGGCCGAGATCAACCGCGGCGCCTACCTGGTGCAGGGGCTGGAGCATTGCGGCGAGTGCCACAACGGCAACAACATGCTGGGCGATACCGATATGGCCGCCAACCTGCGCGGCGGCCCGATTGACAAGTGGTACGCCCCCAACATCACGTCCGACAAGAGCCAGGGCATTGGCCGCTACAGCGACGCCCAGCTCTACACCTACCTGAAAACCGGACACGCCGAGGGCATGGGCGTTGTGGTGGGCCCAATGGCGCAGACGATGCACGAGAGCCTGGGCAAGCTGACCGACAGCGACCTGCACGACATCGTCTACTACCTCAAGCAGACGCCGGCCAAGGAAGGCTTCAAGAAGCGCGAGCCGGTGGCGGGCAGTCAGCAGGTTGCGGTCAACGCACAATCATACCTGAACTACTGCGCCTCGTGCCATTTGCAGAATGGCCAGGGCCTGGCCGGCGCGGTGCCGAACCTCGCCGGCAACGGCGTGGTGTACGCGCAAGGTGCGCAGACGGTGATCCGCGTCATCCTCGGCGGCATCAACGCGCAGGGCCCTTACTCGCCGATGCCGGCGATCGGTGCGCGCATGACCGACCAGGAGGTTGCCGACGCCACCAACTACGTGCGCCAAGCCTGGGGCAACGGTGCGCCCGCAACCGTCGGCCCGGCCGAGGTCACGCCGTTGCGGCCCGAGACGCAGTCCATGCTGGCGATGAACCTGCCCGGCGGTTGCCCAAAGCTTGCAGAAAGCGACACGGCAAAGGTGGTGGCACAGCCGGACGTGCAGAAGCTTCTCGCTAACACCGACGACCAGAACATCCTCAACAGCGCCGAGCAACTGATCGAGAAGGTGCGCGCCGGCGCGCCGAAGGCGAAACAGGCAGACATCATCAACAGCCTGACGATAGCCTATTGCCCGGTGGTGGCCGCACGCACGTCGTTGCCGACACAGGGCCAGAAGTCGGAGATGCTCGACGAGTTCAGCGAGCGTGTCTACACGGAGATCGTGTCGAAGGGGCAGGATAGCACGTCGCCGAAAGCCGGAACCGGGGAGGCGCAGTAAGGAAGCAAGCGCTTCTTTTTCGATAATTTGTTTTTTTGGGCACGCGTTGCGGGCTCTACTTCTGGTGCCGGGCTTTGAAGTAACACCAGCCGACCCTAATGCTGGCTCACAGAAAGCAAGCAAGCAGTCCTTTTTTGAAAAAAAGGACCAAAAAACTTTTGCCTCCGCTGTCGCGCGCTCTCCGGATGAGTCCGCGACAGCGGAGACAAAAGTTTTTTGCTTCTTTTTTTCAAAAAAGAAGACGCTTGCTTCCTCTTTTTGTAGCGGCCGCATGACCAGCACGCCCTACTCCGCCGCTTCCTTAACCCCACTCACCCGCGTGCGCGTCCGCAGTGTCACCCACTCCTCCGCCGACGTCGGATGTATCCCGATCGTCCTGTCGAAATCCGCCTTCGTCGCCCCCGCCGTCATCGCAACCCCGATCGACTGCATCATCTCCGCCGCGTCGTCGCCCATCATGTGTGCGCCCACCACGCGCTGGCTCGCCTGGTCCACCACCAGCTTCATCAGCGTCCGGCGCTTGCGGCCGCTCATCGTGTGCCGCATTGGCGTGAACTGGGCCATGTAGACGTCCACCGGTCCGCACTCGGCCGCCTGCTCCTCCGTCATGCCGCAGGTGCCGATCGGCGGGGCGGAGAACACCGCCGTCGGAACCGCGGTGAACGACCAGCTGCGCGCCTGCGTGCCGAACAACCGGTCCGCCAGTTGGTGCCCCTCGGCGATTGCTACCGGCGTCAGGTTCATTTTGTTGGACACGTCGCCGATGGCGAAGATGTGCTGCTGGCTCGTCACATGGTCCCGATTCACCACCACACCGCCGTTGGGCGCCACCGCCACGCCAGCTGCCTCCAGGCCAAGCCCCTTGGTGTTCGGCACGCGCCCAACGGCGAAGAACACCAGGTCGCTGTCGAAGCAGCGCCCGTCGGTCAGATGAAGCCGCTTGCTGCCGTCTTCGCGTTGCTCCAGCCGGTGCAGCATCACGCTCGGATGCAGCCTGATCCCGCTCTCCTGCAAAGACTCGACCAGCGCCTCGCGCAAATCCTGGTCGAACCCGCGCAGGGGCATGCGCTGGCGGTATAGTAGGTCCACCTCCGACCCCAGCCCGCGAAAGATGCCGGCGAACTCCACGCCGATGTAGCCGCCGCCCACCATCGTCACCCGCCGCGGCCGCTCCGGAAGATGGAAGGCCTGGTCTGACACGATGCCAAGCGCCGCACCCTCGATCTCCGGCCAGCTTGGGTGGCCGCCCACGGCGATCACGATCCGCTCGGCCGTCACCACGCGCTCGCCAAGCCGCAACGTGTGCGCATCGATGAACACCGCGCGCTCGAAGAACCAGTCCACGCCGGCGTTCTCCAGCAGCCGCACGTAGATCCCGTTGAGGCGCGCAATCTCGGCGTCCTTGGACGCCATCAGCGCCGCCCAGTCGTGCTCGCCCGGTTGCGTATTCCAGCCGAACCCGTGGCTATCGGCCGCCCAGGCGCCATACTCTGCGGCCTGCACCATCAGTTTTTTCGGCACACAGCCGACGTTGACGCAGGTGCCGCCCCAGTAGCGTTCCTCCGCGATCGCCACGCGCGCACCGTGGGACGCGGCGATGCGGGCGCACCTGACGCCGCCGGAGCCGCCGCCGATGACGAAGAGGTCGTAGTCCATGAGGGGAACATCCTAAGGAAGAAGTTCTTTTTTGAAAAAAGAACCAAAAAATTTTGACATTCTTGGGTGCGCGCTGAAGGAGATTCCGCGACAGCAGTACCAAAAGTCTTTTGCTTCTTTTCTTCAGAAAAGAAGGCGTTGCTTGCTACCGCAGGTCCAGGCCCGCCGCGGTCTACGGTGAAAGTTGATACTCGAACTCGTAATGGTGCACGCCGCCAGGCTGGGTGATCTTCATCGCACCCTGCAAGCCCTTGAAGCCCTCCAACCCCGAATCCGGAACAACCGTTATCACCGCGGTGGCCGACCCGCCGGCCATCGTGCCGCTATGCTGCAACACGAACGACCCGTGACGGCCGGCCAGGCTGCCGGTGACGCGCTCCATCGCCACGTACCCGGCAGAACCCGCAACCGGCGTGCGCACCGCCAGCATTTGTCCCACGCTCGTGGCCTGCAAGTCGCCCTCGAACACCTTGCCGATCGACATGCTGCCAATCGACGCGTCCGCACCCGCCACCGGCTTCAGGCTCACCTCGAACGTGCCGCGCGCGACAGACTTCGTCATCCTCCCCTCGCCCAACACTGTGCCGGCCCAGAGCACGGCGCACGCCGCGCCAACACTGACGGCAACCCGCCTCACGCAACGCCGCCGAGACAGAGATACTTGATCTCCAGGTAATCCTCGATGCCGTATTTCGACCCTTCACGCCCCAGCCCGGAGGACTTCACGCCGCCGAACGGTGCCACCTCGGTGGAGATGATCCCCTCGTTGATGCCGATGATGCCCGCCTCGATACCTTCGGCCACCCGGAACACCCGCCCTACGTCGCGCGTGTAGAAATATGCGGCCAGGCCGAACTCGGTGTCGTTGGCCATCTCCACCGCCTCGTCCTCGGTGGAGAAGCGGAACAGCGGTGCCACCGGCCCGAACGTCTCGTCGCGGAAGATGTCGGCCGCGCGCGGCACGTCGGCCAGGATCGTCGGCTCGTAGAAGTTGCCGCCCAGCGCGTGGCGCTTGCCGCCGGTCACCACCCGCGCGCCGCGTGCCAGCGCGTCGGCCACGTGCGCCTCCACCTTGGCCAGCGCGTCGGCGTTGATCAGCGGCCCCTGCGTGATCCCCTCGTCCATGCCGTTGCCGACTCGCAGCTTGCCGACCGCCTCGGTCAGCTTCTCGGTGAACGCGTCGAACACGCTGTCCTGCACCAGCAGCCGGTTCGCGCACACGCAGGTCTGCCCGGTGTTGCGATACTTGCTGGCGATGGCACCGCGCACAGCCTCGTCCAGATCCGCGTCGTCGAACACGATGAACGGCGCGTTGCCGCCCAGCTCCATGCTGGTCTTCTTGATGGTGGGCGCGCACTGCGCCAGCAGCTTGGCGCCCACCGCGGTGCTGCCGGTGAAGGTCAGCTTGCGCACGTCCGGGTTAGCGGTCATCTCGCCGCCGATCTCGGTCGCGGGCCCCGTCACGATGTTGCAGATCCCCGGAGGCAGCCCGGCACGCTCGGCCAGCACGCCCAACGCCAGCGCCGAGAACGGCGTCTGCGTCGCCGGCCGGATCACCCCGGCGCAGCCCGCCGCCCAGCCCGGCCCCGCCTTGCGGGTGATCATGGCAGCCGGGAAGTTCCACGGCGTGATCGCGGCGAACACCCCGATCGGCTCCTTCTGCACGATGATGCGGCGGCCAGGCAGGTGCGGCGGGATGGTGTCGCCGTAGACCCGCTTGGCCTCCTCGGCGAAGAACTCGATGAAGCTGGCCGCATAGGCCACCTCGCTGCGGCTCTCCGCCAGCGGCTTGCCCTGCTCGGCGGTCATGATGACGGCCAGGTCCTCCTGGTTTTGCATCATCAGGTCGAACAGCCGGCGCAGCGGCTTCTGGCGCTCCTTGGCGGTCAGCTTGCGCCAGTCCTTCTGCGCGGCGAATGCCGCCGCGATGGCCCGCCGCGTCTCCGCCTGGCCGGCGCTGGGCCCCTCGCCCCCCAGCTCGCCGTTGGCCGGGTTGCGCCCCGCCACCGTCCGCCCGCTCTCGGCCGCCACCCCCGCCCCGCCGATCAGGTTGGCCTGGCGCAGCAGGTCGGGGTCGCTGAGCTTCAGCGGCGAGGCGGGGTTCAGCATGGCGGCACTCCTCAAGGGCTCAGGCCGGAGAATAGCGGCGAGGTCAAGCAAGCAGTTCTTTTTTGAAAAAAAGAACCAAAAAACTTTTGCGACCGATAGGTGCGCCGGGTTGAGACGTGTCGTTTCAGCCGTCCGCGACAGCCGTAGCAAAAGCTTTTTGCTTCTTTCTCTCGAAAAAGAAGCGCTTGCTTACTTCCCCGCCGCCGGCACCGCAGACGTCAAATAAAGCGTCACCTGACCCAATATGTTGTTGTCGAACGCCACGCGCACCGGCACCGGCGGCGCGTCCGGCAGCACCGGCGCCAGCCACGCTGTGCCGTGCCGCGGCTTGCGCAGGCTGGCCTGGTTCTCGTTGGTCACGAACCCGGCCAGTTGCTGCCCGTCGAAATCGCAGCGCAGCGCCGGCCCGGCGAACATCGACTTGTCGGTCTGTGGCAGGCTCTCTGTGCCCGAAGTGTGCGACGTCTGCACCGCCAGGCGGCGCCCGTCGAAGGTGGTGACGGTGCCGTCGCAGCGCCCGGTGGTGGCCACGTCGTGGACCAGCATGGCCACCGCGCTCAGCGTGTCGATCGTGTGCCTGGTCTGCTCCGGCGCCACGGCCGTCCGCTCGCGCTCCACCGGCGGGGTCAGTACCTGGACCACCGGGTTGCCGTCCGTGTAGGCGATGCGCGTCTCCCGCGCGGTGCCGCGCAAGTGCCCGCTGCCGCTGAACAGGCTGGGAGCCGCCTGGTCGGCCTGAAAGCTGCCTGCCACCTCGCTGTCGTTGTCCGTGCGCAGCATCCAGGCTGCCATGCCGGCGGTGTGGAAGGTGACGTGCGCGGCGTAGCCCTTGTCCGAAAGGTTCAGCGTGCCGGCGAACTTCAGCACCATGAACCCGTGGGAGAAGCCGGTATATTCAACGGTGTAGCCTCCGGCGGGCGCACCCATGCCGGTGGCCAGCGCCAGGGTTGGGCAGCAGAGGGCAGTGGCCAGCAGGATCTTGTGCATCGGCCGGTTCTGCGGCCTGGGTCGGCGCGAAGCAAGCCGAGTTCGGCACTGTTCCGCCCCTGATCGGGGCCGCCGTTAAGCTTTTCCACACCTCTCGCGAGTAAAGGTTACGGCAACCTAAGATCTCTCGAGGTCTCGATGTTCAACTCCTCGCCCGCCGCGTTCGCCGGTTCCCCGCCCAGCGGTCCCGAATCCCCGTCCAAGCTGCCCTACATCCTCGACCTCACCTTCGGCGTCATCGCCGTGCTCACCCCCAGCGCGAACAGGACCCGGCAGTCGCTGAGCGGGGTGTTTAGCGTGCAGACGATGGTGATCGTCTCGCTGCTGGGCGGCCTCGTGCCGACCTTCGCCGGCCTCCTGCTGGTGGACCAGGCGGCTGAGCAGCCCCACCTCGGCACCGCGCGCATCTACAGCCAGCTGCGTCAGCGCCTGGAAGCCGGACCGGGCC
>CAXUIR010000062.1:0-10227 GCA_964251005.1 uncultured Acetobacteraceae bacterium
CGTTGGCCTCCGCCCGCCCCATCCGCCGCATGGCCACCGCCACGAACAGCCCGCGCCCCAGCGCCCAGGCGGTGATCGCCCAGCCCGGCACCAGCCCTACCCCTGGCAGCAGCAGCGCCAGCAGCAGCGAGAGCACGCTCAGCGCCAGCACCAGCCCGCCCACCACCGCGCTGTCCCACACCTGCGCTGCGAACGCGGCGCCGGCCGAGGGCGGCGGCAACGCCGGATACCAGCGCCGCTCCACCGCCCGGCAGACCGGCTCCATGAACAGCGAGGCGATCACCACTGCCAGCGGCAGAAACAGCCACAGCGCCGCCAGCACCGCGGCGAACCCGCCGAGGATGCCGGCCAGCCACGCCAGCCACCCCGTCTGCACCAGCGCGTGGTGCAGGCCGTACACGCTGCCGGCGCACAGGCCCAGAAAGCAGACGGCCGACAGCAACAGGCTCTGCACCAGCACGCGCAGGATCGCCGGGTCGTCGAGCTGTTCGAGGGCGCGCAGGATCGGTTTCAGCATCGGCTTACCTTGTGCCCGGACGGCATTTCAGGGAAGACGCCCGCCATGAACGCACCCCGCTTCGACATCGTCGGCATCGGCAACGCCATCGTGGACGTGGTTGCCCCCACCGACCACGCCTTCCTCTCCAAACACGGCATGCACCCCGGCAGCATGGCGCTGATCGACGCCGATCAGGCCGAAGCGCTCTACACCGCCATGCCGGCCGGACGCGAGAGCAGCGGCGGCTCGGCCGCCAACACCTGCGCGGTGGCCGCCGCCCTGGGCGCCCGCGTCGCCTACCTGGGCAAGGTGGCAACCGACCTGCTCGGCGAGACCTTCCGCCGCGACGTCACCGCCGCCGGCGTGCATTTTCCCAGCACCCCGCTTGCCGAAGGCGCGCCGACCGCGCGCTGCCTGATCCTGGTCACCGCCGACGGCCAGCGCACGATGAACACCTTCCTCGGCGCCTCCGTGGCGTTCGCCGCCGGCGACGTGGACGCAGACCTGATCGGCGAGGCCGCCGTGCTCTACCTGGAAGGCTACCTGTTCGACCCGCCGGCAGCCCAGGCCGCCTTCCGCGCCGCCGCCCGCGCCGCGCGCCAGGCCGGGCGGCAGGTGGCGCTCTCGCTGTCGGACGCGTTCTGCGTGGACCGCCACCGCGCCGCCTTCCGCACCCTGCTGGCCGAGGTGGACATCCTGTTCTGCAACGAAGCAGAACTGGCCAGCCTGTACGAGGCCAACAACCTGAACGACGCGCTGGCCGCCGTGGCCGCCGACGTGGCGCTCGCCGCAGTGACGCTCGGCGAAGCCGGCAGCGTGATCCTGCGCGGCACCGAGCGCGTGGACGTGCCGCCAGAACCGGTGAGCGTGGTGGACACCACCGGCGCCGGCGACGCCTACGCGGCGGGGTTCCTGGCGGCGTACACGGCCGGGCGCAAGCTCGCCGCGTGCGGGCGCCTCGGCAGCCTGGCGGCGGCTGAGGTGATCTCGCATTACGGCGCGCGGCCGGAGAGCGATCTACGCGGGTTGCTGGGCAAGCTGTAACTCGGGTTGCAGGGCTGAGCGTTTGCAAGGAAGCAAGCAGTTCTTTTTTTGAAAAAAAGAACCAAAAACTTTTGTTTCCTTGGGCGCGCGTTGCAGAACCTTCGCGACAGCAGGGACAAGAGTTTTTTGCTGCTTTTTTCAAAAAAGCAGGCCTTAGCTTCTTGTTGAGCATCCGGACTCGAAACTAACGTCGCTGGTTTGTCGCAACACGCCTCAACCACAACGAGCCGCGAGAAGAGATAGTCTCGGTTATTGTTTTCAGATAACACTGCCCTTTGTCGTGCCGGCAATCGCAATCATGCTGTCGCGCCTAACTGAAACGACACGCCTCACCACACCGGACCCAACAAAGACAAAAGTTTTTTGGTTCTTTTTTTCAAAAAAGAACTGCTTGCCTTGCCTTCCTACCGAGTCACCAGCTCGCGAATAACCTCTGCCATACGCCCGGCCAGCGGCCCAAGCACGTCGCCCCAGTTACCCCGCATGCTGATCCGTGCATCGAGCGGCGTGCCCACGGCGATGCGCTCGGCCCCTTGCACCAGCGCTGCGGCCAGCGCGTGGGCCGTCGGTTCCACCGCGATGATGCTGGGCGAGATCGCCGCCAGCACGGCTTGTGTTTTGGTGGCAAAGGTGTTGGTCACCGACAGGCCGCCGCAGGCCGCCATCTCCAGCACCGGGTAGCTGGTGTGCGGCGAAAGCATTGGGCAGAGCAGGATGTCGGCGCTGCGCAGCAGGTCGCCGTAGCCGGCGTAGGTGGTCCAGGGCGCCGCGCGCAGCACGTGGCCGCTGCCGAGTGCGAGTTCCGGCACGCTGCCGCGGCCGCCGATGGCGAGGAACTCCCAGCCGGCAAAGGCAGGGTTGGCTGCCGCTTCGCGCAACGCCAGCAGGCCCAGGCCGAACATGTTCCGCGCGTTGCTTGGGCGAGCGTAGAACAGCAGGCACCGCTTGCGAGCGGGGTCGTGTTGCGGTGCGGGGAAGAACAGCGCGCTGTCGACGGCCGGTTCGAACACCAGGGCGCGCTGGCGCGTCACCGGGTCGGCCAGCCGGCCGTAGGGCTGCAAGAACAGGAAGTCGGCCAGGGTGGCTTCGTTGATGACCGGCCAGAAATCCATCCCGTAGGTTTCCAGTGCGAGGGCGAAGTTGCTGGACCACGGGTAGAAGCCCGGCTCGAACTCCTGCAGCATGTAGAAGAACTGCTGCACCGGCAGCATCGGCAACACTGCCTTTAGCTGCTGCGCGGTGGACCAGTGGCTGACGAGGAACACGTCGCCCGGTCCGAGCTCGAGCGGCGCCGCCTGGCTGGACGCGGACACCACGTCCACGTTCGGAAAGTCCTTCCTGCCGACAAGGCTTTCCGCGTGGGTACGAAACCACGCCGGCGCTACCGCCACCGGCGTGCTGGTGGAGACGAGCCGCACCGCCACGCCGTGCTGCGCCACCCGGCAGACGAGGTTGATGATGGTGTTCGGCCCGCCTGTCATGCCGGTTTTTGTCCAGGCGTTGTCGAGCACGTTCAGCCTGGGGGCCGGCGGCGCGCCTGCATCGTAGCGCACGTGCATCGGCGTCGTGCCTAGCGTGTCCACCAGGCGCTGCTCGAACAATGCGGGGTTGGTGAATTGCAGCACGTTGCGCGCAAAACGTTCGGGATCCTCGCGCAGCAGGCGCGCGTGGCCGCCGATCTTTTCGGCCAGTCTGTGCAAACGGGGGAAGCGGATGTTCATGAGTGCGCGTCTTACCATCTGATACCGACCGTCTCAGGTCTTGACCGGTAACGGGCGAAGCAAGCGGTTCTTTTTTGAAAAAAGAACCAAAAAACTTTTGTTCCCCGAGGTGCGTGCTGTAGGAAACTCCGCGACAGCAAGACCAAACGTTTTTTGCTGCTTTTTTCAAAAGGGCAGGCCTTGCTTGTCGGACTGTAAAGGTCAAGGTCCAGGCCCGCTGGTATACCTGCGGGCCTACGGTTTGGCGGTTCGACAAACTCGTTCGACCCCGAAGCTGGCGCTGTCATTTTCAGCGTCTTGAGCAGAAGCAAGAGTCTTCTTTTTCGAGAAAAAGAAGCAAAAAGCTTTTGTCTCCTCGGGTGCGCGTTGCGAGAACCTTCGAGACAGCATGACAGATTTTAGCATTGCTGCCTGATGTGCTTTGCAGGCTGATCCGGCAGCCAGAACTATCGCTGTAGCGGACAACTGAAACGACACGCCTCACCACAGCAAGCCCAACGAGAGCAAAAGTTTTTTGGTTCTTTTTTTCAAAAAAGAACTGCTTGCCTTGCCTCGCCTTCCTGTCTGATCGCCGTCGCAGATCAATCCGCCCGTCCAACGTCTTCCGCCTCCCCGAACAACCTGGGCGTCAGCTGCCCTGGGTCCGGGCGAACGAACCGCCTGTGCTGCCGCAGTGCCAGCGCCATGAACGGCCGGTCCGCCGGGCCCGCCTGCGGCCGGCCGCCGGCGTCCAGCCACGCCGCGATCATGTCGTCGGCGAACGCCGGCAGGCCTGCGTAGCCGTCGCGGTAGATCACCGACTTGATCGCCGCCGTTTCCAGCCGTCCGCGCATCTGCCGCACCTTGCGGCGGAACTGCCGTTGCCAGTCTGCCCGGCGCCACGGCGATAGCGGCGGGATCAGGTAGACCGCGTCCGCAGCCCCGGCGATCAGGTGGCCGTCCCACGGTTTGCCCAGCGCGTCGAGGTCGTGGCACGCCATCGAGCCGAGCAGCCCGTCGCCGCGATACAGCCCCACCGGCAGGCCCAGGCCGGCTTGTCGCAAGCGCGCCACGAAGCCGGGGGTCAGCGCGTGCAACTGGCCGTGCAGCCGGCCGCCCTGTTGCAGCGTGTCCGCGGTGGCACGCGCCATGGTGCGCCCGTTGCCGGCGACCCCGGTGGCAGCCACCGCGCGCGGGTTGGCGTCCAGCACATGAAAGAAGCCCGTCAGCGTCTGCTTCGCCACGACCGCGTAACCATCGACGAAGACGTGCAGCCGCGCTGCGGGCAGTATGGCGAGCGCCTGGTTGATGGCGTTGGCCTTGTCGCCGTAGGCGATGGTGTAAACACGCGCCGGCAGCAGCGCCTGCCGGACCGCCTGCAGTGCCAGGGCAGCGCTGCCGTCGCCGCTGCCGTTGGCGATCACCGTGAGGTGGGTGCGGTAACCTTGCGCGGCGCCGGCGATGCTGGCCACGCAGGCGCCGATCCTGGCCGCTTCGTTCTGGCAGAACACGGTAACGCTCGCATCGTAGCTGGGCGTGTTGCCATCTTCACGCATCTGCAACGTCGGTCCTTGTAGACTGCCGGCGGGCTGCCGGTAGTTCTTTGCGCTACCGGCTCCATTGTGGCATCTAACCTGGGTGGCCGGCTTGCGCCAGCGCGAACTTGCATGGTGCGGGCAGCGGAAACGAGCAACCGGACCGGGCGAGGGGTGCGGGACGCGGGACAGGACGAGGGCCGGATGGGCACGCACGTAGCAGACATGGACGCAGCCGCCCCCGCTCCGCAGGGACTCTCCCGCCTGCTGCGCGGCTCCACGCTGTACCTCGCCACCAACATCGCGTCGAAGATCGTCGGCTTCGTGATGATCCCGTTCTATGCAAGCACCCTCAGCACCGACCAGTACGGCGTGCTCAACCTGCTAGAGTTGGCAACTCAGGTCGTCGCCATCACCTTCGGCCTGCAAAGCCTCGGCCAGGCACTGACGCGCATCTACAACGACCAGGCGAGCGAGGCGGACCGCCGCTCCGTCGTCTCCACCGCGATGTTCGCCACCATGGCACTGGCCGGCCTGGTCACCCTGTTCGGCGTCGCCTTCGCCGGCCCCATCGCGGAGGCCACCAGCCTGCAAGGCTCGGCGTCGCTGCTGCGGCTGGCGTTCGTTGCGATGTTCTTCAGCAGCATCGCCGAGGTGGCGATGATCTACCCGCGGATGCAGGACCGCGTGTGGTTCTACTTCGCCTACACGATGGTCACGATGGTGGCCAACCTCGGGCTCAACATCGCGCTGATCGGCTGGTGGCACCTGGGCGTGTGGGGCTTCGTCTACAGCAAGCTCGCCGTCTCCGGCGCCGGCAGCGCCTTTCTGCTCGCCGGCGTGCTCCGCCGCGTCGGCACCCACTGGCACGCGGCCATCGCCGGCGCGCTGGCGCGCTTCGCCGGCCCGCTGATCGTCTCCGGCGGGTGCTACTTCGCCATCCACTTCTCCGACCGGCTGTTTCTCGCCCATGTCAGCCGCGCCGAGGTGGGCGTCTACTCGCTGGCCTACACCTTCGCCTTCGTGCTCAGCGTCATCATCGGCGACAGCTTCAGCAAGAGCTGGGGCGTGTCGTTCTACAGCCTGGCGTCGGGCGCCGGCTGGCAGGACCGCTTCGTGGTTGTCGGCCGCTGGCTGGTGTTCGTGCTGGGCGCGGGTGCCATCGGCATCTCGCTGTTCGGGCGCGACGTGCTGGTGATGATGGTGCCGCCCAGCTACGACCCGCCGATGCTGCTGCTGCCGCTTCTGGTGTTCGGCTATTTCCTGCGCGAGGTGGGCGACTTCTTCAACTCGATGCTGCTGATCGGCGGCGGCTCCGGCGCGGTCGGCCGCATCGCGGTGCTGGGCGCGGTGCTGAACCTCGCGTTGAACGCGGTGCTGATCCCGCCCTACGGCATCTGGGGTGCCGCCTGGGCCACGTTCGCCACCTGGGCGGTGTACTGCGCAATCTGCTGGTTGGCCGCCTGGCGCACCCACCGCGTGGCGATGCACCCGTGGCCGCTGGCCGGCATGCTCGGCCTTTCGGCGGCGTGCCTCTACGCGCGCGAGATGGTGGCGCCACACGCGGCCTGGGTGAGGCTCGGATTGGACGCTGCGGTGTTCGGAGCCTTCCTGGCCGTTGCAGTCGTGCTCTATTTGCGCGGCGACGAACGCCGGGACGTTTGGAACGTAGCAAGACGAGCTTTTGTTTTCTGAGAAGAAGCAGGAAAACTTTGTTCTCTTATCCTGGCGATCCCAGTTTGGCCTGTTGCAGTCAGCAAGCGCTTCTTTTTTGAAAAAAGAAGCAAAAAACTTTTGCTTCTTGGGCGCGCGCTGCAGGAAACTCCGCGACAGCAGAGACAAAAGTCTTTTGCTTCTTTTCTTCAGAAAAGAAGGCCTTGCTTTACTAGCCGTTCGCACAGTTGACCAAGCGAGTCAGCTGCCGTGGTTCACGAGCACTGGCGCGCCAGACGGCCGGCAGTACGATTTTACAAACGGGCACTCACTGCGTCACCGGTTCGCGGTGATGCAAGATCACCAAAGCGCGCCGCAGCCGCCGTATTCCCCCGCGCACCTGTCCCCGGTCGCACATGTCCCGCCCCTCGGCCAGCAGCCGTTGCACGTCCAGCGAGTTGCTGTGCCGGTCCGCCACCTGCTTGGCCAGCTGCGCGCAATAAGGCGCCGTGTCGCTCGTCAGCGCGAAGCTCGGCGGATCGGCGGCGAAGCACGGCGACGCGGCGAGCAGCATCAGCAGCGGAGTGGCCCGGCACATCGTCATCTATACGCGGGTGATGCCACCGTTCCGCTCTCCGCCACGTGGGGCGCGGATGAAGGGACGTTCATGTGGCCGACATGCAACATCGCCGGCACGGCGATCGTCGCCAGCAGCCCCGGCCGCGCGTCGTCCAGCAGCAGGTTGCCCTCGTGCAGCATCGCCACCGCCTGCACCAGCGCCAGGCCCAGCCCGGACCCTGGCGTGCTGCGCGCGGCCTCGCCGCGGAAGAATCGCTCGGTGGCGCGCGGCCGGTCCGCTTCTGGGATGCCGGGCCCCTCGTCGGCCACGCTGATGCGCACCTGCCGGTCCGCGCGCGACGCCTGCAACCGGATCACCCCGCCGTCCGGCGAGAACTTGATCGCGTTGTCCAGCAGGTTTGCCACCGCCTGCTGCAGCATGTCGCGGTCGCCCAGGATGGCCAGCGTGTCCGGCACCGCCAGGTGCAGGGCTAGCCCGTGCTCCTCGGCCACCGCGCCGTACAGCTCGGCCAGGTCCGCCAGCATCGGCCCCAGATCCACCTCGGCGAAGGCCGAGCGCCGCGCACCCACCTCGATCTCGGCGATGCGCATCAGCGCGTGGAACACGGCGGTGACGTTGTCGAGGTCGGCCACCGCTCGCTCCACTCCGGTGCGCAGCTCGCTTTCGCTGCCCGCGTGCAGCGCCGCGTCCTCCAGCCTGGCCCGCGCCCGGGTGATCGGCGTGCGCAGGTCGTGCGCGATGGCGTTGCTCACCTGGCGCACGCCGTCCATCAGCCTGGCGATGCGCTCCAGCATGGTGTTGATCGATTCCGCCAGCCGGTCGAACTCGTCGCCTCGGCCGGACCGGCGCACGCGCGGGGTCAGGTCGCCGCCGGCGATCGCGTCGGCGGTGGCCGACACCTCGGCGACCATGCGCCGGAACAGCTTGCGGATGACGAACGCGCCTACTGCCCCTAGCGCGGCGATCACCAGCATGCTGGAGAACAGCGCGTTGGTCAGCAGCCGGCGCAGTTCCACCCGGCCGCGCACGTCGCGCCCAACCAGCAGCCGGAAGCCGCCGGGCAGGTCGTAGCGCCGCACGTCGGCGAGGCTCTTGGCACCTGCGCGGGTGACCTGCAGCTCGTAGAACACGCCGGGGTTCAGCACGCTGGCCGGCCAGCTGCCGAGATTGCCGGCCACCCATTGCTGCGCCGGGTCGGTCACCTCGTAGATCGCGTCGTCGTCCACGTTCTCGCCGAGCCGCTCCTGGATGGTGAGCAGCAGCGCCGGTATGCCGCCTTCGGACCAGCGTTCGACCAGGCCTTGGGCGTCGGCGTTGATCGCGGCTTCGACCTGGCGGTCGAGAAGGTTCGCGGTGGAGAGCCACAGAAAGAAGACCAGCGCCAACGCGGACAGCGCGAAGACGATGCCGAAGATGACAGCGAAGCGCAGGCCTGCGGAGCGGATCATCGCAGCTTCACCAACCTACAAACGGTAGAGCATGACGATCGATCAGGGCACCAGACTCTTCATGAACGCGCGATGCTTTCGGTCGGGTTTGACTGCACGCCAGCTTAACGCAGATGCAGTCGATCTCACAGCAGTGAGCCGCGTGGCACTGACGAGCCGGGATGTTGACTTTAGAAGGCAAGGCAAGCGGTTCTTTTTTGAAAAAAAGAACCAAAAAACTTTTGTTCCCTTGAGTAGTTGCTGCAGAAACCATCGCGACAGCAGGACCAAAAGTTTTTCGCTGCTTTTTTTCAAAAAAGCAGGCCTTGCTTTTTTTACGGCGTCGAGAGTGTGGTGCGACTACGTGGACCTGCTTGTCATTTGAACCCCAGGGAGACGAAGGTTCCACCTGAGATGTTCGCCATCCCGACCCGTATCAGCATCGGCGAGCCAGGACCGGCGCCGCTGGTGTTGGCGAAGCGATTGAGCCGGATGATGTCGGCCGCCGGGTCGGCGGCGCCTGCCGGAACTTCGCTGACCGTCTGAACAGTGGCCACCTGGCCGTGGTCATCCACCGAGAAGCGCAGGATCGCACAGCCGTCCACCCACTTGGCCAGGATTGCAGGGGTGACAGGAGCCGGCGGGGCGCCCGGCGGACGAAGCTGCACTGCGTGGTCGTAGGTGCTCGGCATCGGCAACGGACAATCGGTGGCAAATCGTACGCTGGCAGCGTGGGCCTGCTGCAACGGCAGGGCAAGCGCCGGGCTTGCGGTGTCGGACGTCGGGTAAGCGACAGGTTGAGCCGCGATGCAGGCGGTTGCCGCCAAGCATAAGGCCAGGATGGCGGGACGCAATGAAGGCAAGACGTTCTCCGTCCAGGAGGCAGTGGCGAGGTCAGAACGTACCTGCAAACATGCAGATCTGGAATACGTCATTTTTCGTGTAACGTACATCCTGGCTGTCCGGTGCCTGAGGACACGCCGCCGCATCGCGCTTCACTCCGGCCGCAGCATGTACCCCGCGTTGCGGATCGTGTGAATGAGACCGGTCGGAAACGGCTTGTCGATCTTCTGCCGCAGCCGGCTCACATGCACGTCGATCACGTTCGTTTGTGGATCAAAATGATAGTCCCACACGCCTTCCAGCAGCATCGTGCGCGTCACCACCTGGCCGGCGTGGCGCATCAGGTATTCCAGCAGCCGGAACTCGCGCGGTTGCAGGTCGATCTTCTGGTTCGCCCGCCGGACCGTGCGTGACAGCAGGTCCATCTCCAAATCGCCCACCAGCAGCTTGGTCTGCGGCCCGTCGGATTTGCCGCGCCGCGTCAGCGCCTCCACCCGTGCCAGCAGCTCGGAGAACGCGAACGGCTTGGTCAGGTAGTCGTCGCCGCCGGCCTTTAGCCCGGCCACCCGCTCGTCCACCTGCGCCAACGCGGAGAGCAGCAGCACCGGCGTCGCGTTGTTCTGCGACCGTAGCGTCTCCAGCAGGCGTATACCGTCGATCCCGCCCGGCAGCATGCGGTCTAGGATGATGGTGTCGAAGGCCTCGCTGGCGGCCATGAACAGCCCGTCGCGGCCGTTGTCGGCGTGCTCCACTACGTGCCCCGCCTCGCGCAGCCCCTTAACCACGAACTGCGCGACGGTAGGGTCATCTTCGACAATCAATATGCGCATGGTCAGCGTTCGGCCTTCAGCTGTCAGTCATCGGATAAGAGACGATCCGCCGCGCGCCGGTCTGACAACTGAAGGCTGACAGCTGACGCCTGGTCACTGCACGCTCTCGGCCGGCT
>CAXUIR010000063.1:0-1099 GCA_964251005.1 uncultured Acetobacteraceae bacterium
AAGCGGTTCTTTTTTGAAAAAAAGAACCAAAAAACTTTTGTCTCCTTGGATGCTTGCTGTAGGAACCTCCGCGGCAGCAGGACCAAAAGTTTTTATTGCTTTTTTAAAAGCAGGCTTGTCTTTCTTTCCGGACACCAAGCTGCCCACATGGATCACAACTTCTACCAAGGTGCTTGGCGCAAGCAGCGTCGCCGGCACGCTCGCGATGCCGTTAGTCAGTCGATGAACACATCCTCGACGACATACTCGGTCTGAGGCTGCGACGGCGGATAGTCATCCAGCGACATGTCAACCTAAAGATCGCCTGCCATGGCCAGCATGTCGAAGGGCAACACGCCTCCGCTCCGCCTCTCGAAGGACCGGGCGGCAGACAGTCCGCTCGACAAGCGCTGTCTCGGCCGGCTGACACGACACGCGTCAACAACGCGCACCGACAGAGAGCAAAATTTTTTTGGTTCTTCTTTTTCAAAAAAGAACCTCTGGCCTTACTGTTCCGAAACCCGCTCCGGCCCCCGCGTGTCGAGCGGCACGTACCCATCCGGGATCGCATACGCAAACGGGTGCTGGCCGAAATCGACGTCCAACTGACCGCCATCCAGCAGCTGCCCAAGCGGAATGCTCGACGACAATTTTGCCTGATACGGACGGCCAAGTTTCACGTCCAATCCGCCGGCGCTGCCCGGCGCCTCCCGCCACGCACCGTTGAACCGGACGTAGACCTTGCCCGCCTCCAGGTCGACCGCAAGGCCGATGATGCTGGGCGGCTGGCCGATGTTGCGCTTGCGTATGGCCTGCAGCGTGCCGACGTTGCCGACATCCTGCCCGTGCACGCCGATGAAGATCGTGGCGGAGCCGGCCTGGGCGATGGCGCTTTCGTCGAGATGCACCTCGAAATACCACTTGCCGGTCGCCGGCTGGTTGTGCGCCACCACGTCGTACACCTCGGCGCCGCTCGCGTTCTGCGAGGCCAGGGCCGGCAACGCGGCAGCGGCGGCCGGACCTGTCGACGCCTGCTTCTGTTTCAACGCCGCCGTCTGGGCCTGCAACTCGGCCACCCGGCGGTCGGTGAAGCGGACCACGCACACCGTCTTGCTATAGT
>CAXUIR010000063.1:1109-1668 GCA_964251005.1 uncultured Acetobacteraceae bacterium
GAGCTCGCGGTCCGGCTCGCGCAGATCCACGTGGCAGGTGGCCGCGCGCTGCCTGATCCAGGCGATCTCCTGGTGTTTCAGCTCGGCCTGCCCCTGCGCGTCCAGCAGGCTGCGCAGGTGCGCGTACTCGTCGTTGATCACCGTGTCCGAGCGGCGCAGGTCGCTGCCGACGCACTGGGCGCGCTCGGCATCCGTGGCCGGCAGGGTGCAGTCGGCACGTGCCGCCGCCACGCCGGCCAGCGCGCAGGCCGAGGCGATCAACAGGCGCTGCAACATGGGTTTTCCCCCGAGGAGTCAGAACGCAACCAACATAAAGCCGCAGGCACCGGTTGACCAGCCGGCGGTTCCCCCCTGGAGTGCGCAGCCAAGCACCTGCGCTCCAGGAAAGTCACCGCCATGCGCCTTCTCGCCTGCCTCCTCGCCACGCTGGCCGCGCCCGCGGCCCTGGCCGCCCCCGCTGCCCCGATCGTACTGCAACCGCCGCCCGACCCGGCGGTCGCGCCCCTGGTTGCGCGCGTCTCGCCCCGCCGCCGGCAGGCGACCGCCGCGCCTCTGGGGA
>CAXUIR010000063.1:1678-4931 GCA_964251005.1 uncultured Acetobacteraceae bacterium
GTGCTGGCGCGGCTGAGGGCGCTGGGGTTCGGGTTCTCGCTGGACGATTTCGGCACCGGCTATTCCAGCCTGAGCTACCTGCACCGGTATCCGGTGCAGAAGATCAAGCTGGACCGCTCCTTCGTCAGCCAGCTCAGCGAGGGGCCGCAGGGCGGACTTATTGTGGCGTCGCGGGTCCGGCGCGCCCCCGCCCGCCCCTCCCCCCCGGGGCCCCCGCCGGGCGGGGGGTTACATACGGTGCGCGACTGGATCGCCGCGCAGTTCCGCCAGATCGCCGCGTCCGGTGGCGGCCGGATGAGCGTGGCACTCGACGAATACCTGCAGCACGCCGACGGCAAGCGTGTGCCGCGCGACGTGACCATCAGCAGCGTGGTCGCCACTCTGCGCGGCGACGAACCGGGCGGGCGCACCTACGTGATGTCCAGCCACTACGATTCCCGCAACACCGACGACAGCGACGGCACGCGCGACGCGCCGGGTGCGGACGACAACGCCTCGTCCGTCGCCGCGGTGCTCGAAGTGGCACGCCTGCTCGCAAACGTTCCGCTGCACGCGACCGTCATCTTCGCCGCCTACGATTCCGAGGAGCAGGGATTGTTCGGCTCCGCCCACCACGCGCAGACGCTGCGCGCTGCCGGTGCGGACGTGCAGGGCGACCTGAACAACGACATCATCGGCGCCTCCGTCGGCGACCGCGGCCAGAAGAACCCTGACTACGTCCGCATCTTCTCCGAGGCGCTGGCGGCCGGTGCGGACCCCAACCGCGTCAACGTGCTGGGCAACGAGAACGACTCACCGTCGCGCGAGCTGGCGCGCTACACGCACGAGACCGCCGCTAGCTACCTGCCCGGCTTTGACGCCCGCATGGTGTTCCGCGCCGACCGCTTCCTGCGCGGCGGCGACCACGAATCCTTTAACAAGGCCGGCTTCGCCGCCATCCGTTTTACCGAGCCGGTGGAGACCTTCGCGCACCAGCACCAGGACGTGCGCGTGGAAGGCAGCGTGCAATACGGCGACCTGCTGCAATACGAGGATTTCGACTACCTGGCGCAGGTGACGCGCACCAACCTCGCCGTGCTGGCCTCGCTCGCCACCGGGCCGGGGCGGCCGCAAAAGGCGTGGGTGCTGACAAAGGCGCTGACCAACGACACCACGCTGGGCTGGACTCCGGTGCCGGGTGCTACGCGCTACCAGGTGGTGCGCCGGCTGACCACGGACGCGGACTGGACCGCGGTGAGCGACGCGGGCACCGGCACCAGCGTGACGCTGCCGCTCTCGAAAGACGACTGGATCTTTGGCGTGCGCGCAGTCGACGCGGCCGGGCACGTGAGCGTGGCGGCTTACCCGTTGCCACAACGGTAACACTGCGGATTTACCTTGTGCTAGACAGCAAGCAGTCCTTTTTTAGAACCGACCTAAGACTTTGGTTGTTCCATCAATCGCCACAGAACTCGACCGGCGACAAGCAAGCAAGCGGTTCTTTTTTGAAAAAAAGAACCAAAAAACTTTTATGCCCTTGGAGGTCGCGTTGCAGAAACATCGCGACAACGGGATAAAAGGTGTTTGCTACGTCTAACAAAAACCAGCCTTTTGCCCTCCTTGCCGGATGTCGAAGCGTAAGGGTCCAGGGCCGTTGATATTGTACCCGCTCGCGTTAAGGTTGACGTTGCGCAAGCAGGGAAAAGCCTTCTTTTTTAAGTAAGAAGCAAACTTTTGCTCCTGCGCCTGCGCCGGTCAGGCTTGGTTTTGCCAGCATCTCTGCTTGCACCATATTCTTCTCCTTGATGCAGGCGTGGGGATAAAAGTTTTTTGGTTCTTTTTTTCAAAAAAGAACCGCTTGCCTTCTACGTATCAGCCTGAACGCGTGCTTACATCAGGTTTGCTGCCGGAAATCTCCGCGCGCAGAACGAGCGGCTGCGTCGAAAGCACCAAGTCCCGCTACAACGCGCGACAGCGGAGTCAAAGTTTTTTTGCTTCTTTTTTTCGAAAAAGAACCGCCTTGCTTTCTCCTACCAGTAGTCCGTCCCGGGCGCCCCCTTGAACGGCCCCTCGAACGCGCTGGTGATCCACCCGCCGTAGAACCCGCCCGGCTGCGGCGTCACCTGCTCGTCGCCCACGAAACATGCGTCCATCCGCCCGGCGTAGACTGCCACGTGGTCGCGCAGCGCGGCGTAGGCGGGCGATGGGTCGGGGTAGGTCCAGGCGGCATCCTGCTCCGTCCGCCCGCCGGCGGTCACGGTCAGGTAGCGGGCCACGCCTTTCCACTCGCAGAAGCTGGTGCGTGGCCGGGGGACCAGCACGCCCGGCGTAAAAGCGGCCATCGGCAGGTAGTAGGTGGGCGGGTGCGTGGTCTCCAGGATGCGCCAGGCCTGGTCGGTCTGTGCCACCGTTCCGCCTGTCAGAACGATGCGCACCGGATCCGGCACACGCTCCAGGGCAGGGGGACGCGGGAAATCTGCAACGCGGCGTGGTGCGGTCATGACCACAGTTTGGGAGCGTTCGGCAAATTTACCACAGCGCTGTGGTCGTTATGATACCAGCATCACTTTCCGTTGAGCCCGCAAAGGTTTCGTGCGCAGATTGTCGGCATGAGCACCCTTCAAGCACGCACCATGTTCGACCGAGTCGTTTTGATCCACGACCTGCCCGAACAGACGATCATTTCCGAACTCGACGTCGAGCAGGCCGACGTTCTTCTGGCACAGCTGCAAGCAGCGGTGCGATCCATCATGGCGGCGGTGCAGGGAAGGCGCGATACGGTGTCAGCGCTTCTCTAGAAAAAAATGCGGCTGTCCCGCCCACTTTCCCGCCGAGCACGCGAGAGCGGAGTCAAAAGTTTTTTGGTTCTTTTTTTCCAAAAAGCACCGCTTGCTTGCCTTACCTCTGCGTCAACCCACAAAAAAACGTGCTCCGTCCCGACTGCACGATCCGCTGCACCCCCGCACAATCCGGCGCCCCAGGGCACCGCTCGCAGGGCTCACCCTCCCGCGCGTAAACCCGCCACGCATGCTGGAAATAACCAAGCTCCCCGCTCGGCTGCACGTAGTCCCGCAAGGACGACCCCCCGGCGGCGATCGCGTCCTGTAGCGTCGCCTTGACCTGCGGCACCAGCCGTGCCGCTCGCGCGCCGGCCACGCTGGCGGCCAGCCGCCGCGGCGAGATGCGCGCGCGGAACAGTGCCTCGCACACGTAAATGTTGCCTAGGCCCGCCACCACGGACTGGTCCAGCAGCGCCGCCTTGATCGGCGTGCGC
>CAXUIR010000063.1:4941-10070 GCA_964251005.1 uncultured Acetobacteraceae bacterium
GCGTCGAACCCCGGCTCCAACGGCTCGGGGCCCATTCCGGCCAGCAGCCGGTGGCTCTCCTCGGTGGCTGTCGGCACCAGGTCCAGGCTGCCGAAGCGGCGCGGGTCGACAAAGGCGATGCGGCAGCCCTCGTCGGTGGTCAGCACGAGGTGTTCGTGCAGCACCGGCAGGGCAGGTGCGCTGGCCGGCGCCACGGTGATGTTCATCCGGCCGGACATGCCCAGATGCAGCACCACGCTGTCGCCACCGGAGAGCCGCATCAGGATGTATTTGCCACGCCGGCGAAAGCCCGCCACCCGCGCCCCGGTCAGCCGCGCCGCGAACCCGTCCGGCACCGCCCAGCGCAGATCCGGCCGGCGCAGCTCGGCCGCGGTGATGACGCGCCCGTCCAGCCGGGCCGCCAGCCCGCGCATCACGGTTTCTACTTCAGGGAGTTCCGGCATGGTGCGGCCGCAGGCTATACACCTCCCGTGACCGACAACCAGACCGCGAACCAGACGCCCCCGGGCGCGATCCCCAACCAAGCGGCCTCCCCGGCACCGGAGGCCGATTTCGGCTACCGCCGCGTGCCCGCCGCGGCGCAGCAGCCGCGGGGGCGCGCCGGGGTAGACCGCGGGGGGCCGCCCGACCACGGGAGGAACGCCCAGCTGGGCGCCGAACTACGACGTGATGAACGACCTGATGTCGCTCGGCATCCACCGCGTCTGGAAGTCAATCTTCGCGACGCGCATGCGCCCCTCGCCGGCGAAAACCCTGCTCGACCTCGCGTCCGGCACCGGCGACATCGCCACCAACTGGGTCCGCCGTGGCGGCGGACCGGTGTTCCTCACCGACATCAACGCCGCCATGCTGTCCGGCGGGCGGGACCGCGCCATCGGCCGCGGCATCGTCGCCCCCTTCACCTACACGGTTGCTGACGCAGAGATGCTGCCCTTTCCCAGCGGCTGCGTGGACACTGTCAGCATCGCCTTCGGCCTGCGTAACTGCACCGACAAGCCGGCGGTGCTGCGCGAGGCCCGCCGCGTGCTCAAACCCGGGGGCCGCTTCTTCTGCCTGGAGTTCTCCCGCCTGCAGGTGGCTGTGCTGGACCCGCTCTACGACCGCTGGTCCTTCGACGTGCTCCCCCGCGTGGGCAAGCTCGTCGCCGGCGACAGCGAGAGCTACCGCTATTTGGCCGAGAGCATCCGCACCTTCCCCGACCAGGAGAGCCTGGCCTCGATGATGGCGCAGGCCGGGCTGGAGCGAGTGGCCTACGAGAACCTCTCCGGCGGCATCGCCGCCATCCACTCGGGATGGCGGCTCTGACACCTATTGCATCCATTCCGGATGGCGGCTTTGACACCGAATGGCATCCACTCGGGATCGCAGCTCCGACACCGAACTGCATTCACTCCGGATGGCGGCTCTGACGCAGCGGCGCATCCTGCTGGTCGTCGCCGGCGGAATCGCCGCCTTCAAGTCGCTCGAGCTGGTGCGCCTATGCCGCCGCGCCGGGATCGAGGTCACTGCCGTGCTGACCGAAGCCGGCGCGCAGTTCGTCACCCCTCTCTCGCTGCAGGCGCTCACCGAGAATCCCGTCTACACCGACCTGTGGTCGCTCACCGACGAGAGCCGCATGGGCCACATCGAGCTTTCCCGAGCGGCTGACCTGGTCGTGGTCGCCCCCGCCTCAGCCGACATCCTCGCCCGCCACGCCGCCGGCATCTGCAACGACCTCGCCACCACCGTGCTGCTGGCCACCGACAAGCCGGTGCTTGCCGCGCCCGCGATGAACGTGCGCATGTGGCTGCACCCCGCCACCCAAGCCAACGTAGCGACACTGACTGCCCGCGGCGTCCGCTTCGCGGGCCCCACCGAGGGCGAGATGGCCTGCCACGAGTTCGGCCCCGGCCGGCTGGCCGAACCTGCGGACATCTTCGCCGCCATCGAGGCCTTCTTCGCCGACGGCCACAGGCTCGCCGGCCGCCACGTGCTGGTCACCGCCGGCCCTACACAGGAGCCGATCGACGCGGTTCGCTACCTCGCCAACCACAGCAGCGGCCGCCAAGGCTACGCCATCGCGGCAGCCGCCGCCGCACTCGGCGCCCGCGTTACGCTGGTGAGCGGACCCACGGCCCTGCCCGACCCGCCTGGCGTCACCACCCACCGCGTGCAGACCGGCCTGCAGATGCTGGCATCCTGCGAGCAGGCGCTGCCGGCCGACGCCGCCGTGTTCGCCGCCGCCGTCGCCGACTGGCGCCCCGCCAGTGCTACTGCCGCCAAGCTGAAGAAGTCCGCCGGCGCCCCTGCGCTGGACCTGGTGCCCAACCCCGACATCCTGGCCACCCTGTGCCGCGCCGGGCCGCACCGCCCGCGTCTCACCGTGGGCTTCGCCGCGGAGACCGACGACGTGCTGGCCCACGCCACCGCCAAGCGCGCGGCCAAAGGCTGCGACTGGATCCTCGCCAACGACGTGCGCGCCGAAACCGGCATCATGGGCGGCACCAGCAACCAGGTGAGCCTGATCACCGCGGACGACGCGGAGCACTGGCCCAGCCTGCCGAAACACGAGGTCGCCCGTCGCCTGGTTGACAGGATCGCGTTACACCTCGGTGGTTGACGGTTCTGCGGGACCGATCGCGGACCTTCCCGCGCCGGTGCGGTGACGTACAGGGCGTGGTGTTATACCAGCCGGCCTTCATGCTCATTCACAGAAAGCAAGCAGTCCTTTTTTAAAAAAAAGGACCAAAAAACTTTTGACTCCGCTGTCGCGCGCTCGCCGGATGAGTCCGCGACAGCGGAAACAAAAGTTTTTTGCTTCTTTTTTTCAAAAAAGAAGGCCTTGCTTCCTTACTTCTGCGTCCGCCGAATAAAATCCGCCGCGTTGTCGTGCAACTGCGCCAGCGCGCTCGCATGCGCGTAAACCATGTGCCCCGACTGGTAAGTCTTGATCTCGATGTTGTCCTGCAGCTTCGCCGGCATCGGCAGATGACGCAGCTCGTACTCGCCCTCGAAATACGGCGTCGCCATGTCGTAGTAGCCGGTGTTGAGCTGCACGTGCAGCGTCGGGTTCATCTTCATCGCCGCCGCCAGGTCCGGCATCACGTTGGCAGTCTGCGGCAGCGCGTTGTTGGCACCCGGCGGCTGGTGCATCGAATCCCAGCTGCGGTAGACGCGGATGCTCGGCTTGAACGCCTGGCCGTCGCCGTAGTGCAGCACGTGGCGGGCGTAGTCGTTGAAGCTCGCGATGTAGGCCGAACTCAGTGCGGCCGATTGCGGGTCGTACTCGCTGCCCTTGCTCAGCGGGTCCATCTCCGGGCCGGAGAAACGCGTGTCCAGCCGGCCGGTGGTCAGCCCGTCGTCGGTCTGTAGGGTCTTCTCGAACTCGCTGCCGTCCACACGCAAGTTGGCCTTGGCGATGTAGGCTGCGGGCAGGCCGGTGTACTCGTGCAGCTTCTCCACAATGGCGTCGTGGTCGGCTTTCGGCAGCAGCGCACCCTGCGCCAGGGCGGTGGCGTAGTCCGTCAGCGCGAAGTGCTCTACCTTGTGCAGGAAGCTGGGCAGGTCGGCCGGCGGGTTGCCCGGCAGCTTGTGGTGGTACAGTGCGGTCGCCGCGTAGGTGGGCAGGGCGAGCTCGTAGGCGAGGTCCACGCCGGGGTTGTTCTCCACCCGGTCGGCACTCAGGTCGAAGGCGAGGATCTGGCTGAGCAGCATCACGCCGTTCAGGTCCACGTCGTACTCGCTCTCCAGCAGCCAGGCGAGCACGGCCGAGCGGGTGGTGCCGTAGCTCTCGCCGAACAGGTATTTCGGCGAGTTCCAGCGGCCGTACTTGCCGAGAAACCCTGTGATGAACTCGGCAAACGCGTGGGCGTCGGCGTCGATGCCCCAGAACGCCTTTTCCTTGTCCGGCCCGGCGACGCGGCTGAAGCCGGCGCCTGGCATGTCGATGAACACCAGGTCGCTGGCGTCGAGCAGGCTCTGGTCGTTGTTGACCAGCTGGTAGGGCGCGGGCGGCGTGTGGCTGTCGTCGGCGGTCACCACGCGCCGGGGCCCGAACGCGCCCATGTGCAGCCACACCGTCGAGGAGCCGGGGCCGCCGTTATAAATGAAGGTGATCGGGCGCGGGCCGGCTGGGTTCTTGGCAAAGTAGGCCACGTAGAACATCGAGGCCTCGGCGCGCGGGTTGTGCGCCTCGCGCTGCGCGTCGGCGCCGCCATGCACGGCGTCGTCCCAGCCCTTCGGGTGCACCACCACCGTGCCGGCCACCGCCTGGTAGTCGATCTTGTGGCCGCCGATGCTGACCGAGCCGTCCGAGGTGACCGCCTCCGGCTTGAAGGCGTCCGCGTCGTCGGGCTTCTGTGCGGCGTCGGCTGGCTTGGCTGGCGCGTCCGTCTTGTGCGATGGCGCCGGGTCGTCTTGCGCTGCCGCGACCACAGGAAGCACGGCTGAAAGGCATGTGGTCAGCAGAAGAGTGTGCAGTCTCAAGCTTCGGCCTCCGCGAAAGTGGCGCACACTAGGCCCGGATTTTTACCGCGGGCAAGCTGGAAGAACGCTTGGCAAAGCCTTGCTTTTCGAGAAGACGAAGCAGAGAGCTTGTGTATCGGCTGACTTGGACTTGTCCGGCACGGGGTACGTTGAGAGTCACACCAGCGTCGCCTTGGGCTGACTTCCGTGCACCAGAGAAGGAAAGCAAGGCCTGCTTCTTTGAAAAAAGAAGCAAAAAACTTTTGTGCTGCTGTCGCGGAGTTTCTGCGGCGAGTACTCCAGGGAACAACAGGTTTGGTTTTTCAGTGGCCGTGTCGACAGATGGCATGGTGAGTCAGCTCGCGCGATTTTTTGTAGCAACGGAACGCACCGCTCGGCGGCGCCATCGGTCCGAGCCGCCGAGGCAATCCTCGCGTGGTCCACCAGTATCGGAGCGTTGTGCGAAGGACGCTGTTGGCCGTCATGCGGAGCACTCTGTTCTCCTGACCGCAAGCAGCACGCTCTCGCATGACACAACCGCGTCGTACCAGCGGCCCTGGACGCTCGCCCCTTCGAGGTCCGGCAAGGAAAACAAGCAAAAGACTTTGGTCCCGCTGTCGCTAAGGTTCTGCAGCGCGCACCCAAGGGAGCAAAAGTTTTTTGGTTCTTTTTTTCAAAAAAGAACC